>DATBMX010000136.1:0-5906 GCA_036554625.1 Aestuariivirgaceae bacterium | reverse complement strand
TCGCCAGGCCTTGAAGAAAGTTGCGCCTGCCAACAGCAGAGTGTTGATTGCAGGAGCGCCTGGTGCGGGCAAAGAATTAACGGCGCGCGTCATCCACGCCTGGTCGCAGCGCGCGACCGGTCCCTTCATCATTCTTCCGGCCGCCAGCATGGCTCCCGAGCGCATGGAGGAAGAGCTCTTCGGGACGGAAGACCCGCAAGGTGGCCGTTTGCGCGTCGGTGCGCTGGAGGAAGCGCACGGCGGTACGCTTTACATCGACGAGGTGGCCGACATGCCGCTGGAGACACAGGGCAAGGTTTTGCGTGTTCTCGTCGACCAAACATTCCAGCGCGTCGGCGGATCAAAGCGCGTGAAAGTCGACGTCCGGATTCTCTCGTCAACAAGCAAGGATCTGGAAGCTCAAATCAAGCAGGGCGTGTTCCGCGAGGATTTATATCATCGCTTGGCCGTGGTTCCCGTCCGCGTGCCTGCCCTGGCCGAGCGGAGAGAGGACATTCCTGAGCTCATCGAGCATTTCGCCAAGCTCTACTCGATTCAATCGGGCCAGGCGCAGCGGCGCTTCGCCGAAGACGCGGTGGCCATACTGCAGACACAGGAATGGCCCGGCAACGTGCGCCAGCTTCGAAACAATATCGAGCGTCTCATGATCATGTCGGCTGGAGACGTTCAGCAGGAGATCACGGCGGCAATGCTTGCTGCTGACGCAAATTCCAATCTCTCCGCTGGGCTTTCAGGCATCGGCAGCGAGCAGCTCATGGCTCTGTCGCTGCGCGAAGCCCGGGAGATTTTCGAGCGCGATTATCTGGCTGCGCAGCTTTCGCGCTTCGGCGGAAACATCTCGAAAACCTCTTCCTTCGTCGGCATGGAGCGCTCCGCCCTGCACAGAAAGATCAAGCTTTTGGGACTTTCGGAGGCCAACCGCGCGGAGGAGCACTAGTTGGTCTTCGGCAGAATTACTTGTAAGGCTCAATTACCAAGAATGCACGCAGGAATAGACAATTGCGATTTGAGCCACATGTTCTTCGGCGAGACGCAGGCGAAGGTATCGGGGCTCACTTTCTCCGATGACCTTCCCGATACTGTCGGTCTCCTGTTGTTTGGGCTTACGACCAAGGGGGCAGAAGACAAGTCTCTGTTGACACTTCAGACCGGTTTCGCAAAAGGCTCGGAGACTGAGGAATTCACCGCAACCGGCAGTTTTTGGGTCAAGTTCTAGGACTTGCGAGCCGAGCTTGGCGAGATAATTCGCGGGGGCGGCCACCCTGCAGCCCTTTCAGAAACTTGGCGTCGCGGCAAATTTCATCCTGTGTTAATGTTTCGGAGGGTGAGCGCAAAACCAAAACCGGCCCTCAGCGCCCGATGCAGCGGCCGGAAAATCAAAAAGGGGTTCAGATGGCACAAGAAAAGCCACAAAATCTCCAGGATACATTTCTCAATCACGTCAGAAAGCAGAAGGTTCCAGTCACGGTGTTTCTCGTCAATGGAGTGAAGTTGCAGGGAATCATCACCTGGTTCGACAATTTTTGTGTCCTGCTTCGACGCGATGGCTTATCCCAATTGGTCTACAAGCACGCCATCTCCACGATTATGCCTGGCGGACCCATAACTCTCTTTGAGGATGAAGGGACTGCCGAAACCTAAGTCCAGCTTGGCGGTTAAGGCAGAACCATGACCGACTCTCGCACCCGTGCGATCGTGCTGCATATCGAATTCAAATCGCGAACCGCCTCTCGTGATGGGCGAATTGCTACGCCTCGCACGCCGGAGGCCAAACTCGAAGAGGCGAGGGGGCTCGCCGAGGCCGTCGGCGTGGAGGTGCTGGAGGCGCTGATCGTCTCGCTTGCGGTGATCCACCCGCGCGCGCTTTTGGGAGAAGGCAAGGTGCGCTCCCTCGGCGAGCAGGTAAGGAACCGCGACGCAGAGCTTGTGATCGTCAATGCGCAGCTCTCAGCCGTGCAACAGCGAAATCTAGAAAGGGCCTGGAACGCCAAGGTGCTCGACCGTACCGCCCTCATTCTCGAGATTTTTGGGGAACGTGCACAGACCCGGGAAGGGTCTCTGCAGGTGGAGCTTGCTCACTTGCAGTATCAGAAAAGCAGGCTCGTAAGATCGTGGACCCATCTCGAAAGGCAAAGAGGCGGCTTCGGGTTTCTCGGTGGACCTGGTGAATCCCAATTGGAGATCGACCGCCGACTAATCCAGCAGCGCATTTCCCGCATCGAGAACGAGCTTGACTCGGTGAAGCGTACCCGCTCGCTTCATCGCCAGAGCCGCGCACGCGTGCCTTACCCGGTCGTCGCGCTCGTGGGATATACCAATGCCGGGAAGTCCACGCTTTTCAACCGATTGACCAAGAGCAGCGTCACCGCGCAGGATCTTCTCTTCGCCACCCTCGATCCGACAATGCGCGAGGTCGAACTTCTCCACGGGCGCAAGATCATCCTTTCCGACACCGTGGGCTTCATCTCCGATCTGCCGACCATGCTGGTTGCAGCCTTTCGGGCCACGCTCGAGGAGGTGCTTACGGCCGATCTCATTCTTCATGTGCGAGACATCAGCCATGAAGACAGCGAGGCTCAGTCCGAGGACGTCGAGCGCGTCCTTGCAGACCTCGGGCTCGACGAGATCCAGCGTCGGCGGATGATCGAAGTTTGGAACAAAGCCGATGCCATAGCAGATGAGGAGACCCACCGTGCTCTCATGGGTCTGGCAAAGCGTCGGGAAGGGACCGTTCTGGTCTCGGCCTTGACGGGGCAGGGGATCGATAGTCTCCTCAGTCTCATCGAAGAGCGCCTTGCAGTCGCATCGCTCACATTCGAGATCGAGCTTGGGCCCGAGGAGGGCCATGAAGTGAGCTGGCTTTATTCGCGCGGCGAGGTTTTGAAGCGCAGCGACGACGAGCAGGGTCTCGCACATTTGACGGTCCGTTTCGATCCCGCCGTGGCACCCATTGCGCAGTCCCGCTTCGGTGAACGGCTCAAGGCGGCGAGCCCCCATTTGCGGGCGGCGGCTGAATAACCGGTGGTGAAATCATTGTCCGCGCGACTTCGCTTCGTTCCACAGAGCATCCATCTCCGCAAGGTTTGATTGCGCTGGACTCTTGCCCGTTGCCTGCAATTGACGTTCGACATAGGCAAAGCGTCGTTCGAATTTGGCGTTTGCCTTGCGCAGCGCCGCTTCCGGGTCGAGCGACATATGACGCGCGTAGTTCGCTAGTGCAAAGAGAAGATCGCCGAATTCTTCCTCCTGCTTTGTCCTTGGCGCAGCGCGAAGCTCGGCAGTTTCCTCGTTGATTTTTGTCAAAACCTCGTCGCTCGATGGCCAATCGAAGCCCACACGCGCTGCCTTGGATTGCAGTTTCACGGCTCGGGTGAGAGCGGGCAGGGCGGTTGGAACGCCGGACAAGACGGAAGGTTCCTGCTCGGCCCCCTGCTCCTTGGGCTCCGCTGTTTTCATCTGCTCCCAAAATCCCTTTGCTGCCCCGGCGCTCTTCGCGCTCTCGCTACCGAACACATGCGGATGACGTCGGATCATTTTTCGGCAGATGGCTTCCACCACGTCGTCGAATGCGAAGGCTTTGCGCTCGGAGGCCATCTGCGCATGGTAGACCACCTGGAGAAGAAGATCGCCCAATTCCTCCAGCAGGTTCGCCATATCCTTGCGTTCTATAGCGTCGGCCACTTCATAGGCTTCTTCGACCGTGTAAGGCGCGATCGTCTCGAATGTCTGCTCGAGGTCCCAAGGACAGCCGCTCTGGGGCCGCCGAAGCTCGCGCATAATGCGGCGCAAGGTACCCATTGACCTCAGATCCGCGGTGAGAGGGTCGAAGGGTTCGCTGGTCATTTGGAGGTCACCCATGGATAGGCTCGACTTGCTTTGAGGAGCGATTGCCGCCCCGCAGCTCCGCATCCGCAATTCGCATAAGATATATTATGGAAAGTCCACATTTGGCTTATTCGAACTCCATTGCCATTCCGTCGAAGGCCGGCCTGATATGCGGTGGCAGCTCTGCGCATAGGCCGTCATAGTCGAGGTCCAGATGCATGTTCGTGATCACCGCCCTCCTTGGTGCGAAGAACGCGATCCACTCGAGGGTCTCGGACAAGGACCAGTGACTGGGATGCGTCGTCCGCCGCAGCGCATCGACGATCCAGCACGACAGGCCTGAGAGCGCGGCCTGAGACTCGCCTGGCACACCATTGATGTCCGGCGTATAGGCGACGTCGAGAACGCGAAACCCAAGGGCCCTGATGTCGCCGTGCTCGACTTCGAACGGCGTGACCTCCAGCGTGCCGCCGCCGCCCAATACCTCGACGGGCACCAGAGGTTCAATAAGCCCACAGTCAACGATTGGCGGATAAGATGAACCGTCGGGCGTCTTGAAAGCGTAGCCGAACCGTCTGAACAGCGCATCGGCCGTCTTGTGATCCGCCCACACGGGCACTCGCCGGCGCATGTTCAGCGTGATGGCCCGAAGCTCATCGATTCCATGTGTATGATCGGCGTGAGCATGGGTGAACAGCACCGCGTCAAGGACGCCGACCTCTGCCGCAAGAAGCTGCTGGCGCAGATCTGGGGACGTGTCGATAAGCGCGCGCGTCACATCCTGCCCTCCTCCGAGCTCGATGAGGAGGGAGCATCGCTGCCGTCTGTTCTTAGGATTGGCGGGGTCGCACTTGCCCCAGTGATTTCCAATGCGCGGCACTCCTCCCGAAGAACCGCAGCCGAGGATGGTCACTCTCAGACTCATGCGGCCGGAGCACTCGCAATCGCTTCGGGCGCCGGCACCTTGCTGAACAAGGTGAAGAAGTTGCGGTTGGTGATCCCGGCCACCTTCTCCACCGGCAACTGCCGGATCTCGGCAAGTTTCTCCAGCGTGTGAACCGTGAAAGCGGGTTCGTTGACTTTTCCCCGGTGAGGAACCGGAGCTAGATAAGGCGCATCGGTCTCGACGAGAATGCGGTCGAGCGGTGCAGCGCGTGCGACGGAACGGATCTCCTCGGCGTTCTTAAAGGTCAGGATGCCTGAGAATGAAATGTAGGCTCCTATTGCCAATCCGCGCTCGGCAAGCAGCGGTCGCGATGAATAGCAATGCAGCACTGTCTTGAATTCGCCGACGCTTATTTCTTCTTCGAGAATGGCAGCGGTATCCTCCTCCGCATCGCGGCTGTGGACGATAAGGGGCAGGCCCGTACGTCGCGCAGCCTCTATATGGACGTGAAAGCTCTTCTCCTGCACCTGCTTTGGGCTGTACTGATAATGATAATCGAGGCCTGCTTCTCCAATTCCAATGACCTTCGGGTGCTTGGCAAATGCCACGATCTCAGCAGCCGTCACATCGGGTTCCTCGACCGCGTTATGCGGATGTGTGCCGACCGTGCAAAAAACATTATCATGCGCGTCGGCTATCGCCAGAACATCAGGAAACCGGCGCATGCGCGTGCAGATCGTCACCATCAGCATGACACCGGCCGACTTTGCCCGCGCGATCACATTCGGAAGATCGCCAACCAGCTCCTTGAAGTCGAGATGGCAATGGCTGTCGATGACCTGGATCATGCAGTCTTGGACAGATCGGCGTCGATGCGTGGAAAAATCGGCGATGGAGACGGAACAACGGTTCCCGGAAACAAGCGGCTGCCGTCCTCGAGCGCTGCAAAGCTCCGCTTCGCGTGGCCCACTCCCAGCGCATCAAGGAGTTTTCCTGCCGATAGCGGCATATAGGGTTGGATCAATATTCCGATCTGCCGCAAAGATTCGGCGGTTACGTAAAGAACCGTCGCCATTCGCTGAGGGTTCGTGCCCCTGAGGCTCCAAGGCTGCTCCGCGGCAATGTATCGGTTCGCGTCGCCCACAAACTCCCAGATATGATCGAGCGCTTTGCTGATGGCCTGTTGCTCGTGATG
>DATBMX010000424.1:0-3659 GCA_036554625.1 Aestuariivirgaceae bacterium | reverse complement strand
CCCGACTGACAGCCGGTTAATTGAATGGCAATCCTGCTGGAGATACATATACTCCCTCTGGGTGAGTCCAAATCTGGGCTCCGGGGCTGTGGAGATTGCGATGCATAAGGCGGGCTTGCGGGTTGCCCTGTTGGCCGGACTCCTGGGTTGGTCGGGAGCAGCGTCGGCAGCAGAGAATTTTGTGCCGATGGGACTAGGATATTCGCCGGAGCGGCAAGAACTACCGCCTCTGAATAGCGCGCTCGACCAGCTCAATGCGCAAGCCGATGTCTATGAGTCTGAGATCAATCGGATTCAAAGAGAACGGGCCATCAAAGGGACCGAACTGTCACGGCATCAAGACCTCGACCTTGATACGGATCCCGTGCTTACACCGGAATACTAGCCGCAGGTTCAGAATCTCACCTTGGCGGCACTGCCACCGTGACCGCGACGGGATAATGGTCAGACCCTGACCGGCGGCCGATTCGTGATTCCTCGAGCAGGCGGATCTCAGGACTGACGAAGATGTGGTCGATGGCAAGCTGTGGCATTTCGACGTAACCGGGCCAGCTTGGAAGCGACGTGAGCCGCCTCAACCCGGTTCGATCAGAGAAGATCGCCAGCAGTCGGGCAAAGGGGGTCGCGTTCCAATCGCCCATTATGACGAATTTGCCGCCCTGGTTGATGTATTCGGCCAATTCGCTCATCTGGGAAAACTGTGCGCGTACATGCGGCGCCCGTATGCTGTGCATCCCGATGACGCTCACTCCCGACAGACGTCCTCCGAGAGTTGCGCGAATCAGCGGAGGCCCTTTCCAAATGCCCTTAAACTCCGACGAAAGGATCGGAGTCTTCGAAATGATCGCCAGGTTGCAAAAGCGCACGCCAGCGCAATCGACGGAATAGGGATAGTCCGACTTCAGCTGATTGAGCACCACGCGCTTGTTCTCGCCAAATTCGATGAGTGTCGCGACATCGGGATCAAGCCTGCGAATCTCGTTGACCAGCGCTTCGCTGTTCTCGCTTTGAAGGCGGGTGTTGAAGGTCATCAGCCGCAGCGGCTGTTCGCCCGGTTGAAGCACACCAAGCATGTGCGTACTTTCGCTGACGTAATGCGCATAGGCGCCGATCCCGGCGAAGGAGAGCAGCGCCAGCACAAATGCCGTAAGAACGCGACCGAACGGCATGAAATAACCTACCGTAAATACCGCGACGAGTATGGCGAAATGCAATGTGAAATGGCTGAGCACGTCAAAGGAGAGCCAAAGCTGCGAAAGGCGCGTCGCGGCGAGAAGTCCTCCGAACAGCAAGATGCCCAAGATGCAGCGCAGACGACCACGCCCTGGCCGTCGCCGTTTCGCCTCGCGCGGTTGCGCAATCGTCGTGGCGGGCACGTCTTGATATTCGTCAGCGGTCACGGCGTTTCCCGTGGATAGCCACTCCCCCAAGTCGCCCTCCCTTCCCTTCATCCAAGGCCAAGCTTCTCGCGCAGGAGAGTGTTGACGGACTGCGGATTTGCCTTGCCTCCCGTGGCTTTCATCACCTGACCAACAAACCAGCCAAGAAGAGCCGGCTTCGCCTTGGCCTGTTCAGCCTTATCAGGATTCGTTGCCAAAATCTCCTCGATGGTTCGCTCCAGCGCCGCGGTGTCGGTCATCTGCTTTAACCCGCGAACTTCAACTATGGAGCGAGGATCGCCCCCTTCCTTCCAGACCATTTCGAACACGTCCTTAGCGATCTTGCCCGAGATGCTCTGGTCGGCAACGAGGTCGATGATGGCGCCGAGCTGCACTGTCGAAACGGGGCTCTCCGCAATCGATAGCCCCTCCTTGTTCAGCCGTCCGAAAAGCTCGTTGATTACCCAATTGGCGGCTGCTTTGCCGTCCCTGCCGCTGGCTACGGCTTCGAAGAACTCCGCCGTCTCCCGCTCTGCGATGAGCACGCCTGCATCATAGGGCGAGATCGAATAGGTTCTGATGAACCGTGTTTTCTTCTCATCGGGCAGCTCGGGCAGAGAGACTCTGATGCTCTCAATCCATTCTTCGCTGAGTTCGAGCGGCAGCAGATCGGGATCGGGAAAGTAGCGATAGTCATGCGCCTCTTCCTTGGATCTCATGGAGCGGGTTTTGCCTTTTCTGGCATCGAACAGCCTCGTTTCCTGGTCGATCCTCCCTCCCTCTTCCAGGATGCCGATCTGCCGGCGCGCTTCAAAATCGATCGCCTGGCCCATGAACCGAAACGAGTTCACGTTCTTGATCTCGCAGCGCGTGCCGAAACTTTCTCCTGGCCGCCGCACTGAAACATTGATGTCCGCCCGGAGCGAGCCCTGCTCCATATTGCCGTCACACGTGCCGAGATAACGCATGATGCTGCGCAGCTTTGCCACATAGGCCTTTGCTTCTTCGGCCGATCTGATATCGGGCTTGGACACGATCTCCATGAGGCAGACGCCGGAACGGTTGAGGTCGACATAGCTCTCCCTGGGGTGCTGATCGTGCAGCGATTTGCCTGCGTCCTGCTCGAGATGGAGACGCTCGATCCCGACCGTCACCGGGCCTTCGGGCAAATCGACGACGACGCTCCCCTTGCCCACGATCGGCTGTTTGTACTGGCTGATCTGATAGCCCTGCGGCAAATCGGGATAGAAGTAGTTCTTACGGTCGAATACGGATCGCCTGTTGATCTGCGCTTTGAGCCCGAGACCTGTCCTTATGCCCTGCTCCACGCAATAGCGATTGATCACCGGCAGCATTCCCGGCATGGCCGCGTCCACGAGCGAGACATGGGTGTTTGGTTCACCGCCGTATTCGGCCGAGGCACCTGAGAAGAGTTTCGACTTCGACGTCACTTGAGCGTGCACTTCCATGCCGATGACGACTTCCCAATCGCCGGTGCTGCCTTTGATGAGTTGATGTCTTGCAGCAATACGATCTTGCGAGAGCAACGGCTTGATCTCCACTCCTCAGGCGTTCCAGGGACAATTCAACAGCGTTGAGCGTGCCTAGACTGGCGGCTCTTACCTAATCGCACCGCACGCAGCTATCAAGCCTACGGAAGGGACTCAGAGCGCTGACCGGATTGCCGAGGCAGTATCGAAGAACTCAAAATAGCCCACCACCTTTCCACGCTTGAAATCCCAGATGTCGACCTTGGGCGACATGAAGGATTTCCCGGTTCGCCGGTGCCGGAACGAGCACTCTGCCACCACCACCACCGTGTGGTTCTGGGCGATCATGCGTTCGACATCAAAGAAGACGAGTTCCCAGTCCTTTCCGAGGTTCTCGAAATAGCTTCGGACATTCGGCTTCGTCAGCGGTTCTTTGGCAAAGTTGAGCCCATGCAGCCCGTTGGCGATGGAACGCCAAACCACATCGTCGGCGAGCAAATTCAGAATCTCATCGACGTTGCTGCCTTTGGTTTCCGCCCAGCGTTTGTATATGCCCTTCAGAAGCGCTGCGTGCTGCTCACCCGCACTATCCTGCGGGGGCCGCTTGACGGATGCCGAAGCCTTCGCCTTGCTCGCGACCGCCTTCTTGGCAGGGCGTTTCGCCTTAATTGATTTTTTCGCCATCGAATCCACCGTCCCGCGCCCACTCTATCAAGTTAGCGTCGAAATGTGGAGATCGGGCCTAAGCCGTTGCAGGAATTAACCTTTCCCAGACTCCAAACCCCTTGGC
>DATBMX010000414.1:0-1890 GCA_036554625.1 Aestuariivirgaceae bacterium | reverse complement strand
CTCCAGGGCCATGGTATGCCTGTTCTGGGTGTTCTGGATGATGAACACCATGAGAAAGGTCAATATGGTGGTGCCGGTGTTAATGATCAGCTGCCACTGATCGGAATAACCGGCAAGCGGGCCGACACAGGCCCATATGATCAGGAGAGCGACCGCACTGGCAAAAACCTGGGGTTTGCCGCTCCAATGAGCCACCCAGGCAGAAAACCTTCCGAACCAGTCAGACATCCTTAAGCCTCTGCATTCCTTCGGCTTTGCACAACGAGAAGGGAGGTTAAAAGTTCCGGCAACGGGGTTGGCGAAGGCTTCAAGGCATTTCGTCTTGCGCAAGGGACTGCTGTGGATGAGAGTGCTGGATCAGAGGGACGTTCATCGCGGCATAAGGCTATGAAGAAGGCGCGTTTCCTGCTCATCGAGGATGAGGCCTTGATTCTGCTCAACGTGAAGTCGATGCTCGCCGAGCTCGGCTGGGAGGTGGCGGGCACGGCTGCCAAGATCGACGCGGCGATGCGGCTTGCCGAAACGGGCTCTTTCGAGGCGGCGATCATCGACATCAATCTCGATGGGGCGATGACCTATCCGGTCGCCGATATCCTGCGAAAGCGGGAGATTCCCTTCGCCTTCACGACGGGCTATGGGCCAAACGCAATCGACGACGCCTATGCGCAGGTGCCGATCTTGCACAAGCCGTTCAGCCACGATCAGCTCAAGGCGACGGTGCGAAAGCTTCTGCCGGGGTGAGGGCGTCCAGGCCTGCCGCCTCGGCAAATGAGGCCAAGTCGGTGTTGGCGCCGCAGACGACAATGCCCACACGTTCCTGGGGCCCCGGCCGATAGGCCCCGCTGGTGATGGCGGCAAAGGCCGTCGCCCCGCCGGGCTCGGCGATAAGGCGCAGATTGTTCCAGAGCCATGCTTGGGCGCGGCGTATGTCGCTGTCGGCGACGAGCAGGGCGCGATCCACGTAGGATTTCGCGAGGGAGAAGGGAAGCGCTCCGATGCGGCTTGCGCCCAGGGAATCGGCGGCGACGCCTGATGGCGCAATGTCGACCGGTCCACTGTGGCTGAGCGCGCGCTCGAGCGTCGGGCAATTCTCGGGCTCGACGCTCACGATCTTGAGGCCGCTCGAGTACCAGGCGGCGACGCCGGCGATCAGGCCGCCGCCGCCGACAGCGACGAGGATCGTGTCGAGGTCGGGCGCCTGGCGTTCGAGCTCGAGGGCGAGGGTTCCCTGGCCGGCGATGGTGAGCGCGCTGTCATACGCGTGCACGAGCAGGGCGCCCGTTTCCTCGACGTAGCGGCGGCAAAGGTCGAAGGCCTCGGCGTAGTTGCCGCCCTTCTGAACAATATCGGCGCCTTCGGCGCGAATGAGGGCGAGCTTGGCCGGCGGCGTCGTCAGGGGAACGAAGATGCGCGCCTTGCTTTGGAGCTGGGCCGCCGCATAGGCAACAGCCGCTCCGTGATTGCCGCCCGATGCGGCGGCGACGCCGGCCGATGGACGATCGAGGCTCAAGAGATTATTGAAAGCGCCGCGTGGCTTGAAGGAGCCGGTGTGCTGAAAGACCTCGAGCTTGAGGGTGAGAGGCAAGGGAGACATGCCGCTCACATCGATGATGGGCGTCAAACGCAAGTGAGGCGCAATCAAGGAATGGGCATCGCTGATCTGCCGGCGAGTGATCATGGCATCGTGAACTTTCGCAAAGGAGAGAGATCGAGAGCGGATGAGCCGCCGCTTGCGTCCATGACACGCTCGACCGCGGCGATGGAACGTTCGAGCGCGCTCGGCCCATCGAGCCCATTCAGGAGATGGCCGAGAAACAGCCCGGCGAAAAGATCGCCCGTTCCGTTCGGGACATTCGCGCGCTGTGAACTTTCGACGAAGCCTGAGCCCAG
>DATBMX010000405.1:0-2691 GCA_036554625.1 Aestuariivirgaceae bacterium | reverse complement strand
CCCTTAGACTTGCGAACAACTCGGCGTTGTTGATAATCCGCGGCACCTTGTGCTGCCCGCCGAGTTTACCCCTGCTCTTCATCCAGGCGGCGAAGCTACCAGGAGCGATGGCCTCGACGTTCGGCCCTTGCAGGCCGTAGTCACCCGCACGGTACTGCTTGTAGTCAGCGTTCAACGCGCAGAGACGGTCATCGAGCGCGACGGCGAACGCCGCGAGCTGGCTCGCCTGCGGAGGGTAGCCGGCATACTCCACGACATAGTGATGGAAAGCTTTTCGGCCGGCGCTCTCTGGAAAGCTCGGCGCGACGCAATAGTCGACCACGTGCGCGTCGATCGCACTCGCGGCGAACGCGATAGCGTCCTCGATCTCAGAGCCAATCAGATGCTCGCCGAAGGCCGAAAGCACATAGGAGGTGCGGCCTGTGACGAGAATGCGCGGCGGATCAAGCTCGAGGAATCTTACAGTGTCGCCGAGGACATAGGCCCAGGCGCCCGCGCAAGTGCTGAGGACGACGGCATAGTCGATCCCCAGCTCGGCATTGCCAAGCCAATGCCGAACCGGCTTGGGAGCGCTTAGGTCTTTGGCCGGCACGAATTCGAAGAACACGCCGTTGTCGACGATCAGACGCAAGCCATCGCCCGGACCGCGATCGGCGATAGCGATGAAGGCTTCACTTGCCGGATAGACCTCACGCAGCTCGGCCCTACTGCCCTCCAGAAGCTCCGCAAATCTCATGGCGTAGGGTTTGAAATCGACCCCGCCATGAACCAGCATTTCGAGTGCGGGATAATAGCTCCGAAGCCGTTGCTCTCGATCCGGACACAACTCGGCAAGCTTATCGAATAGGATCAGCAGCCAGTTCGGCGTCCCGCTGATTGCGCGGATGTCCTCCTCGAGCGACTGCCGTGCGAGCCTATCAACTTTCTCCCTCCAATCCGTGAGCAGCGCCAAGTCTCGCGGTGGAAAGGTGTAGGGCCTCAGCCACCAGGGGATCTCATTGGCTTCGATACCGCTCAGGTCGCCAGAATAGATCCCCGGCGATTCCTCCCGCAGATCAGTGCTGCCGCCCAGGATGAAGGCTTTCCCGCCGAGAATTCGGCTCGTGGGCCGATTGAGCAAATGGTGAAAAAGGATATCTTGGGCGGCACGGAAATTTGCATCCAGCATTTCGCGCGAGCAGGGAATGTGCTTGGTCGCCCCTGTCGTCGTTCCAGCCGTCAGCGCGAAATAGGGTATGGTGCCCGGCCAGGTACAATCGTTGAGTTCGGGAAACTCCGCCTTCCAGTACCCATTCCAAAGATCTTCATAAGTCCGTATCGGCACACGGTCCTGGAACTCCTTCACGCTCCTGATAGAAGCAAAATGATGATCGCGTCCGAACCGCGTCGAGGCTGCCCTCCGCACTAGGCTGAGCAGCTCACGCTCCTGCGTCTCGGCGGGACGCTGCATATTGAGCTGCCAGTTGCGCCACTGTGCATACAACAAGGCTAATGGCGTGGCGGCGAGCATCGGGCCCCACATCGCTCCGAGGCGGCGACCTTCAGTCGCAAGTTACAGCTTGACCCCGCCACCGGGCTCTTTTCTGGCGTGGGCTTCCGCAATTTCCCGATAGTGCGGGGTTTGGAACATGATCAGCTCCCATTCCACACGCCGTTCGTCGAGGCGCAGGATGTAGAGGTTCCCGTCGTCGCCCATGAGCTTGAAGTAGCGGTCTTGTGCGCCGTGCCACTGGTCGAGGTTTTCGGTCACCTCGATCTTGCGCCCGTCAAGGCGAAAGCGACTCGGCATCTCGACGCCGGCATGGCCGGCGGAGGTCTCAACCGATACCCGCATGATACGCCTCGTCCGGCACGCTAGAGCCGATTGACCTCAAACTCCTCAAGCGAGTAGCCAAGCTGTGCCAAGCCTTCTTCCAAGTAGTCTCCGAACTTCGGCGTGCCGATGAGGTATGAAGGGATGTGCTTGTCGCGCATGTCCTGGGCCTCTTGCCTCGCTTGTTGGAAAGAAGGAAAGTCACCGCGGCCGAGCCAAGTGAGCGCAAGCAGATCGAGCTGCTCGTCGATGTTTAGCATCGTAAGCGCGGCCTCAAGTTCTTGTAACGTCGGATCGTCCCCTTGGGCCTCCAAAACGTCGACATCGCGGTCGTCGGTCGGGTTCGACCCAGACTCTGGGTCCGTGGGAGCGACCTTTTCATCGAACTCCCGGGCTTTGACGATGATGTAGAACACCTTCTCTGCGGAAATTGTAAGTTCGGCCGCAGCTTCGTTCTTTTCCGGTTCTATGTTGACCATGCTACTTTTCCTTCAGGCCCGGCCGCTCTCCATTTCAATCATATACCAAGCCAGGGGGACCCGTCGTACATTGATATGCATCAATGCCACAGCGGTGGCCGCAGAACACACCAGCGACGGAGTTCCTTGGAGGCGCCTAAATGACACCGACACTCGATCCGAAGATGCTCACGCGTGACGAGATCGTGCAAATTTGCGGCGACCTGCCGGATTGGAAGATCGCCAGAATCGAGGCGAGCGGCGCAAACCATGAGGAGTTGATGGTGGCGCTGACCTGGGCGCAAGGAGAGGACGATGTCACCACAGCGGACCACCACCCCTTAACTGGCCGTGCGGCCTATCTTTACGAAATCCTTATGGCCGACGAGGACATTTGGGGCGAGGAGCATCGGGCGTGAA
>DATBMX010000492.1:0-16599 GCA_036554625.1 Aestuariivirgaceae bacterium | reverse complement strand
ATGTCTTTGTCCTGCAGGACAAGGTGACGAATACCATTGCCGATGCTTTAGCGCTAAGGTTGACCGCTACCCAGCAGGCGTCGATCGCCCAAAATGAAACCAGCGTTCCAGCAGCCTATGAAGCATTGCTGCGCGGCTGGGAACATTACCGGCGCACGACCCGTGAGGATGACGCCAAGGCGATTCTCCATATTGAGGAAGCGATCAGGCTCGATCCGAACTATTCCCGTGCCTACGCAGCGCTGGCCATGGTCTATATTAGGAATTACGGGTGGGGGTGGGCTCGCAGCTTGGGACTTACTGGGCGCGAGGCGCGCGTCAGGGCAACGCGGAATGTCGAGAAAGCGCAAAAACGACCGAATGCCTTGGCCCACCAAGCCGCCGGATACATCCTGCTCGACAGTATATCACCCAACGAAGCTCTGGCCGAGTTCAAGGAAGCGATTGCTCTTGATCCAAGTGATTCCTGGAGCTACGCGTTAGCGGCCTTTGCTTTGACTACTGCTGGCCGGTCGGCCGAGGCGATCCCGTATATCAACGCAGCCATGCGGCTTGATCCGCGTCCGCCACCGTTATTCCTGTATTATCTTGGAATGGCCTACTTCAATATGGAGCAATACGACGACGCAGCAGCATCATTGCAAAACGCGACCCGGCTCAATCCGGATGATGAGCTTTCGTTTCTCGCTCTTGCGGCGATCTACGGATATCTGGGCCAAAAACAAGACGCAAAAGCCGCTATTGCCCGCTACAATGCGCTTGAAGTCGCGCAAGGTGGTGTTCCAGCCACGGTAAACAACTACGTGGTCGGTTTCTTCTACCTCCCGGCAAGCCCCCAATACCGGCAACTCCGGGCAGGCCTCCGCTTGGCTGGTGTGCCGGAGTATCTGTCGAATGGAGAGTTTGCCGATCAGAATAGGCTCACCGCCGACGAAGTGCGCTCGCTCATGTTCGGCCACCGGCTACACGGAAAATCGAAGGCAGGACGCTTTGTAGAAAGTGCGGAACGGGCCGCAATTTTCACAACTGACGGTGTTGTCTCAATGTCCGGCGACTGGGTATCGGGTACATTGCCGGCGAAAGAGGGTATCGCTCGGTTCAACGGTAACGAACTGTGTACGCAGTTTGGTTCGCAAGTTTACTGTGGTGCCGTGCTGCGTAATCCGGGCGGGACGAGGGCGAAGGAAAACGAGTTCATTTGGCATACTAGTGAGGCATTCACGTTCTCGCAGGTGGAATGAGCTTCCTATGACTTCATCTCGGGACAGCGAACCAGTATGTTTGAGCACTTCGGTGCGCTCATGAACAAAGCTCGCTTTGCTCATTAGATTTTGGCGGAGAGGGAGGGATTCGAACCCCCGGTGCCCTTGCGAGCACAACGGTTTTCGAGACCGCCCCAATCAACCACTCTGGCACCTCTCCACGAAAGCTCGGGCTATGGGGATCAGCCCGTCAGATAGCGTGAGATTCGCACTCTGCCAAGTCCTTGGGCTCATTTCTTGACTCCCCTTCCGCGCCCTGTGTATAAGCCGCACCGCGCGCGCTTGGAGCTTCATGTCGCTTTGAGCGCCAAGGTGCTGCCCCAGGCCATTGAAGCTGAAAGCGCATGAGTCCGCGAAAAGCCCCTCGCAAGGGCATCAAGCGGCGCCGATGGGCGCGAAAAAAGGATAGAGCATGTTCGCAGTCATAAAGGCCGGCGGCAAACAATACCGTGTCGCTCCCGATGACATCATCGAGGTTGAGAAAATCTCAGGCGAGCCGGGAGATATCATCGAGTTGGGCCAGGTGCTGATGCTGTCCGGCGACAAGGGCGTGGAAATCGGCACGCCTTTTCTCCCGCAGGCGACGGTTGCGGCCGAGGTCTTGGACCATCACAAGGGCGAAACGGTCATCGTCTTCAAGAAGCGCCGTCGTCATCATTATCGCCGCCGCAAGGGCCATCGCCAGAGTTTCACGGCGGTGAAGATCACGGAGATTCTGATCGGCGGCCGCAAACCGAAGAGAAGCAAGGCCGCGAAGCCTGCCGCAGAAGACGGCAAGATCCAAGGAAGCAAGCATGGCACATAAGAAAGCAGGCGGCTCATCGCGAAACGGCCGCGACACGGCCGGGCGCCGGCTCGGCCTGAAGAAATTTGGGGGCGAGATCGTCGTCCCCGGCAATATTCTCGTTCGCCAACGCGGCACGACCTTTCACCCCGGCACGGGTGTGGGCATGGGCCGCGACCACACGATCTTCGCCACCGTCGTCGGTGAGGTCACGTTTCGCGTTTCGAAGGGCGGCCGCACCCTGGTGTCGGTGACGCCGCAAAAGTCGGCGCCCTAGGCGCCAGCGCCTCCCGCCCCTGCGTAAGGCAGCAGGAGAGACTGCAAAGGCGCTGCCTGGGAAAGCCCACCCCCTTGCGCCCGTTTGGCGCCGGGTCCTAGACAAGTTCCATGAAATTCCTCGACCAGGCCAAGATCTATGTCCGCTCGGGTGAGGGTGGGGCGGGCAGCGTCAGCTTCAGGCGCGAGAAATTCATCGAATTTGGCGGCCCTGACGGCGGCGACGGGGGCAAGGGCGGTGACGTTTGGGCCGAGGCCGTCGAAGGGCTGAACACCCTTATCGACTATCGCTATCAGCAGCATTTCAAGGCGCAGAAGGGCGGCCATGGCATGGGCAGGAGCCGTGCCGGCGCCAAGGGGCGCGACGTCATTTTGCGTGTGCCCGTCGGCACGCAGATTCTCGAGTCCGACAACGAAACGATGATTGCCGACCTCGTCCGTCCGGCCGACAGGGTACTGCTGGCGCGAGGCGGCAATGGCGGCTTCGGCAACGAGCATTTCAAATCATCCACCAACCGCGCGCCGCGTCATGCCAACCCCGGCCAGTCGGGTGAGGAGCGATGGCTCTGGCTGCGTCTGAAGCTCATTGCCGATGCCGGCCTCATCGGTCTTCCCAATGCCGGCAAATCGACGTTCCTTGCCTCGGTTTCCGCCGCCCGCCCGAAGATAGCCGACTATCCCTTCACCACCCTGTCGCCCCATCTTGGCGTCGTTCGCCTCGATGGAGAGAGCTTCGTGCTCGCTGACATTCCAGGTCTCATCGAAGGGGCGAGCGAAGGTCAAGGACTGGGTCACCGCTTTCTTGGCCATGTCGAACGCTGTGCCGTGCTCCTCCATCTCGTTGATGTCACGGCGGACGATCCCGTCGCGTCCTATCGCGCGATCCGCAAGGAGCTTAGGGCCTATGGCGCCGGCCTCGATGCAAAGCCCGAGATCGTTGCGCTGACCAAGATCGATGCGCTTCCTGCCGAGGACGTAGCCTCGATCGCCAAGTCCTTCCGTGCGCGCATCAAAAAGAGGCCTTGGCTTCTCTCGGCCGTGTCCGGGGAAGGAACTGAGGCTGTGTTGCGCGAGATCATGAAGGCCGTCGACGCCGCCCGCCGGAAGGACGGCGCGACCGCCCCTGCCCCGGCCGGCGTTTGGCAGCCATGATGAGCGCCAGGGAACGCCTGGCGCACGCGCGCCGGCTCATCGTCAAGGTCGGCTCCGCCCTGCTTGTCGATGGTAGCCGAGGCGAGATCAGGGCCAAATGGCTCTCCTCGCTTGTCTCCGACATCGCGAGCCTCAAGGAGCGCGGCCGTCAGATCATCGTGGTTTCCTCCGGCGCCATCGCCCTCGGGCGTCGGCGCCTCGGCCTGGCCTCGGGCGCGCTCAAGCTCGAGCAGAGCCAGGCGGCCGCGGCCGTCGGCCAGATCGCGCTTGCCAATGCCTGGGCGGAAGCCTTGGCGCGGGAGAACGTCACGGCGGCTCAGATTCTCTTGACGCTCAATGATACGGAAGAACGGCGCCGCTATCTCAATGCCCGTTCCACCTTGACCACCCTGCTCGAACAGGGGGCTGTTCCCGTGATCAATGAGAACGATACTGTCGCCACTTCCGAGATCCGTTACGGCGATAACGATCGCTTGGCAGCCCGCGTGTCATCGATGATCTCGGCCGATTGCCTGATCCTTCTCTCCGATGTCGATGGTCTCTATACCGCCGAACCAGGCACCGCGGGGGCCGAGCGCCTTCCCGTCATTGAGGAGTTGACGCCTGAGATCGAGGCCATGGCAGGCCGGTCGGCCCTGGGCGGCATGGGCTCGGGCGGCATGATAACCAAGATCGAGGCCGCCAAGATCGCACTTGCCGCAGGCGCTCACATGATCATTGCCTCAGGCGGTGTGCTTCATCCTCTAAGAGCCGTTATGGAAGGTGGCGCCTGCACGCTCTTTCTGAGCCGCGCCTCGCCTCTCGCCTCGCGCAAACGCTGGATACAGGGCGCGCTTGTGTCCTCTGGCAAGCTGTTCATCGATGAGGGGGCGGCCGCCGCGCTCAAGGCTGGAAGAAGCCTTCTGCCCGCCGGCCTGCGCCGCATTGAGGGCGGCTTCGGCCGCGGCGACGCCGTTCGCATCATGACCGAAAATGGCGCCGAGATCGCTCTCGGCCTTGTCGCTTACGACGCTGCCGATGCCCGCAAGATTGCGGGGAGGAAATCCTCCGAGATTGCCGCTATTCTGGGCTTCAGCGGGCGCGATGAAATCGTGCACCGCGACGATCTCGTCCTGCGGGCGCTCTGATGGCCGACGATGCGACTGTGAACGATTTGCTGGCGATTGGCCAGGCCGCGCGCCGCGCTCAGCGCGAATTGGCCCTGTGCCCCCCTGCCCGCAAGAACGAGGCTCTTGTCGCCATGGCGCACCGCCTGCGCGGCAACGCCGTCGAAATTCTCAAGCAGAATGCTCTCGATCTACGCCGCGCCGAGGCTGCCGGTCTTCGCACCTCGCTCATCGATCGGCTGCGCCTCGATCCTCAGCGCATCGAAACCATGGCTGCGACCCTAACGGGCATCGCCGCGATGAAGGATCCGGTGGGCGAAGCGATCGCCGAATGGCATCGCCCCAACGGCCTTGCCATCTCGCGCGTTCGCGTCCCGATCGGCGTCATCGGCGTGATCTTCGAATCGCGTCCCAATGTCGCCGCCGACGCCGGCGCTCTCTGCCTGAAATCGGGCAACGCCGTGATCCTGCGCGGCGGTTCCGACGGTCTCAATTCCACCACGGCCATCGTCTCCGCCATGCAACAGGCCCTCGTCGAGCAAGGCCTGCCGCGTGAGCTGATCACCGCCGTGACGACCGCCGACCGCAGCGCCGTCGGCATGATGCTTTCGGGTCTTGGCGGCGCACTCGACCTCATCGTGCCGCGCGGCGGCAAATCATTGGTTGGACGCGTCGAGAGCGAGGCGCGCGTGCCTGTTCTCTCCCATCTCGAAGGGATCTGCCATGTCTATGTCCATGCCGATGCCGACATCGCCAAGGCCTCGGCCATCGCTGTAAACAGCAAGATGCGTCGCACCGGCGTCTGCGGAGCGGCGGAGACCCTGCTCATCGACCGGGCCATGCTTCCCAAGGCAGCGGCGATCATTGCCGCACTCATCGCCGCAGGCTGTGAAGTGCGCGGCGATGAAGAGATTGCGAGGCTCGATCGCAGGGTGGTCCCTGCGACGAACGCCGATTGGGGAACCGAGTATCTCGACGCCATCATCGCCGTGCGCGCGCTCGATGGCCTCGCCGAGGCCATAGACCACATTCGCGCGCATGGCTCGCAGCATACTGATGCAATCGTGACGGAAAATGCCGAGGCGGCCGAGCGCTTCCTGCGCGAGGTGGACAGCGCCATCGTTCTTCACAACGCCTCGACCCAGTTCGCTGATGGTGGAGAGTTCGGCTTTGGCGCGGAGATCGGCATCGCCACGGGCCGTCTGCATGCCCGCGGGCCCGTTGGCCTGGAGCAGCTTACCACCTTCAAGTACCTGCTGCGGGGCTCGGGCCAGATCAGGCCCTGAATGCTGGCGCGCGCCCATCTGCCCCCCTTTGGCCGCGGCCAGCGCATCGGCCTCTTCGGCGGCTCGTTCAATCCCGCCCACAGGGGGCATGTCGCCGTCGCCGAGGAGGCTCTGAAATCCGCCCGCCTCGACTGGATCTGGTGGCTGGTGTCACCGCAGAATCCGTTGAAGGACCCGAGGCACACGGGAGATTTCTGCCACCGTCTGGACATCGCCCGTCGCGTCGCCTGCCATCCGCGCTTTCGCGTCACCGCCTTCGAGCAAGCCATCGCCAGCCGGATGACCGCTGACACGCTGAAAGCATTGCGACCCTTTCTTGCCGAGGCGCGATTCCTGTGGATCATGGGCGCCGACAGCCTCGCTTCGCTTCACCGCTGGCGGCATTGGCGGCTGCTGCCCAGAACCCTGCCCCTGCTGGTCGTTGATCGCCCCGGCTGGACCTTTCGCGCGCTGAATTCTCCCGCGGCAAAGGAGCTTGGCGCCTGGCGGCTCAAGGAAAATGAGGCGCCTCTTCTGCCCGACATGAAGCCGCCGGCCTGGGTCTTCCTGACCTTACCCTTACGCAAGGAGAGCTCGACGGCAATTCGTCATGCGACTGTCGCCCCGAAGTCACATGCCGCGTCTTGAATCAGGCCCGCGAAAGCATAATCTATTGGCGTCACGAACCTGATCGCGCGGAGCGACTTGAGAACAGCGATTAAAGCCGGAACGGTCCTGACAATGGCGCTGGGCGCGAGCACGCCCTTTCGCGCATTCAGAGAGGAACAAGAGCCCTGAAAACGAGAACCACCAATGGTGGCGCCTCCAAAGGCGTCGCACCCCCAGAACTTGCGTCTAAGCTTCTCTCAACGATCCTGACCAGCCTCGACGACTCCAAGGCCGAGGAGATCACCTCCATCGATCTGGACGGCAAGGGCGCCATCGCCGACCAGATGGTGATTGCCACGGGCCGGTCCAACCGCCATGTCTCGGCCATTGCCGATCATCTGGTGGAGAAGCTCAAGGCGGCGGGATTCGCCAATCTGCGCATCGAGGGCGTTCCCCAATGCGACTGGGTGTTGGTCGACTCGGGCGACGTGGTCGTTCATCTGTTCCGTCCCGAAGTGCGCAGTTTCTACAATCTGGAGAAACTGTGGTCGCCCCTCGCCCCTGATGAGAGGATCGCCGTTTAGACCCTTCGTCCCGCGCCCATGCGCCTTCTCATCCTTGCCATAGGCAAGCTGCGCACGGGGCCGGAACAGCAACTGGCTCTCGACTATATGGAGCGCAGCACGAAGCTTGGCCGCGTCTTGGGTCTCTCTTCCCTCCGCCTGGTCGAGATACAGGAGTCCCGCGCCGCGAGCGAATCAGAGCGCCGCCGCGAGGAGGCAGACCGGCTCATCGACAAGCTTCCCCCGAGGTCTTACGCCATCGCTCTCGACGAGCGCGGCAAAGACCTCACAAGCGATGCCTTTGCCGGCCAATTGCGCCGTCTCATCGACGGCAGCGTCTCCGATCTCGCATTCTTGATCGGTGGAGCGGATGGCCATGGGCCGCAGGTGGCGAACCGGGCCGACCTCCAGCTGAGCCTCGGCAAGATGACCTGGCCTCACCGGCTTGTCCGTCCCATGTTGACCGAGCAGATTTACCGGGCGGTCACCATTTTGACGAATCATCCTTATCATCGCGCCTGAGGGCAGGCCATGACGCGATTCGCCTTCCCACAACCCTATGGAACCTCGGTTGCCATGACGACATCGAGATCATTGGCATTTCTTGCGTTGCTGGTCATGGTGAGCACGCCTCTTTGCGCCGAGATCGCGCCGGGGGGTGCGCCCTCCGTTGAGCTCAAGACGACCTCGCGCGCCCTCGAGCGGTCCAAATCGCGGGAGCGCATGCTGCGCGGCGAGGCGGCGGCCCTGGCTCGCGACGAGCAGTCGCTGGCGCGCGAGCTGATCGAGGTGGCGGCGCAGATCCGGGCCCGCGAGGCCATGATAACGGCGTCTCACGCACGGATCGCAGCGCTTGAAAGCGAAGAACGGGCCTTGCGCGCCAGGCTTGCGGCACGCAAGGATGAGCTCTCCGCCTTTCTTTCCGGTCTCTTGAGGCTCGAGCGGAATCCGCCGCCGGCCCTCTTGGCCTCGCCGGATGATGTCTTGCAGGCGCTGCGCGCCGCCATGCTCTTTGGCGCTGCCGTTCCGGCCCTGCGCGGCCAGACGGCGGCGCTGTCGCATGATCTTTCCCGCCTGGCCAATTTGAAGGCCTCGATCGCGCGCGAGGATCAGGATCTGGCTGCAAATCTCGGCAGGATGCGTTCGGCAAAACTGCAGCTTGAAACCCTGCACGAGCGCAAGAAAACCCTTCTCGCCGCCGCGGGCGAGGCTCTGGCGAAGGAACAGGCCCGCGCGGTCGAGCTTGCCAAAAAGGCGAGATCGCTGCAGCAGCTCGTGGACTCCCTTGCCGCCGCAGAGGTCAGGCGGCGCGAGCGGGCGAGGCAAGAAGCAGCTTTGCAGCGATCGGTCGCGCCCGATCCGGCTCCAGGGCTGCCGCAGCACCCCTTCAGCAAAGCCTTGGGCAAGCTTCACTATCCGGTGCTTGGCGAGCTCGTGGGGCGATTCGGCGATGCCGATGGCCTTGGCGGGCGCGTCAAGGGCCTCTTCATCGCGGCCCGGCCCGGAGCCCAAGTCGTTGTTCCGGCTAGCGGCCGCGTCGCCTTCGCCGGCAATTTTCGCTCCTACGGCCAACTCTTGATATTGGATGTGGGCGAAGGCTATCATGTGCTCCTGGCTGGCATGGCCCGAATGGAGGTCGCGACCGGCCAAAGGGTAGCGGCCGGAGAGCCCGTGGGAGAGATGGGACAGGCTTCGGCGCTAGGGAACAGGATCGGTGACCAGGAAGACGCAAGACCGGTCCTTTATGTAGAGTTTCGAAAGGCAGGCAATGCCGTTGATTCCGCCAATTGGTGGATCGGCGGCAGCAAAGAGGCCCGTAACCAGAAAGGCATGCATTGATGAAGTCCGAGCTGAAGCTCATGCGTTCGATGTCATTGGTCGCAGCCGGTGCCGTGTCGGCCACGCTCCTTTGGCATGCGTTTGGCGGCGCCAGCGCCGCGAACAGCGACACCTACAAGCAGCTCAATCTTTTCGGCGATGTCTTTGACCGCGTGCGCGCCGACTATGTCGAGGTGCCTGAGGACGAGATGCTGATCGAGAACGCGATCAACGGCATGCTCGCCGGCCTCGACCCGCATTCGAGCTACATGAACGCCAAGCGCTTCCAGGAGATGCAGGTTCAGACCCGCGGCGAATTTGGCGGCTTGGGAATCGAAGTGACCATGGAGAACGGCATCGTCAAGGTCATCTCCCCGATCGACGATACGCCCGCCTCCAAGGCCGGCATTCTCGCCAATGACCTGATCGTCGAGATCGACGGCCAGCAGGTGCAGGGCCTCACGCTCGAGCAGGCCGTCGACAAGATGCGCGGCAAGGTCAACACGCCGATCACCCTCACCATTCTGCGCGAAGGCAGGGCCGATCCCTTCGAGGTGAAGCTGATCCGCGATCTGATCAGGCTCAAGGCCGTCAAATTCGAGATTGACGGCGGCGACGTGGGCTATGTCCGTATCAGCTCCTTCAGCGAGCAGACCCAGGAGGGGGTCGATGCCGCCATCGCCGAAATCAAGTCGAAGGCGGGCGCCAATCTCAAGGGCTTTGTTCTCGATTTGCGCAACAATCCGGGCGGCTTGCTCGACCAGGCCATTTCCGTTTCCGACACTTTCCTCGAGCGTGGCGAGATCGTATCCACCCGCGGCCGCAATCCCGGCGAAAGCCAGCGCCGCATCGCTGAATCAGGCGATGTCGCAACGGGGAAGAAGATCGTCGTGCTCATCAACGGCGGCTCGGCTTCGGCCTCGGAAATCGTCGCCGGCGCCTTGCAGGATCATAAGCGGGCGACGATCATCGGCACGCGCACCTTCGGCAAGGCCTCGGTGCAGACCATCATTCCGATCGGCGGCCAGGGCGCCCTGCGCCTCACGACAGCGCGCTACTACACGCCTTCCGGCCGCTCCATCCAGGCCAAGGGCATCGATCCCGATATCCTGATCGAACAGGATGTTCCCGAGGATCAGAAATCCTCGGTCGGCAAGCCGACAGGGGGCGAGGCGAGCCTGCGCGGACATTTGAAGAACGAGGCCAGTGAAGAGGAAGGCGGAGGCTCATCCGCCTACGTACCCAAGGAAAAGGACAAGGATAAGCAGCTGCTGGCCGCTCTCGACCTCTTGCGCGGCAAGAGCATCGACCAGTATGTCACCAAGACAAAGGTCGAGGCCCAATCGACGACCAAGACGACAGTTCCGGGCCAGGAGCCGAACTCGAGCAGCAATTAGGCGACCGGGACGCTAAGCATTGAGAGGCACGGGGTCTTGCGGCCCCGTGCCTTTTCTTTTCCACCTCTGCCGAGCCCTCCGCTTATAATCCGGCAAGGACGAATCACCCGGGGATTTCACTGCCACTATGGATGAGAACCTGAGGCAACCTCTGCGGCGGCAGAGCTGGCGCGATCGGCTCAAGCCCCTGGCGCCGACGCGATTGCGCCTTGCGACCATCGTCACGCTGGCTTCGACGGTGGCGCTCGTGATGTGGCTGCGCGAGCGCTATGACCCCCTCCAGCACGAGCCCGTGGTGCATTTGCAGATCGAGCCCATGCCCTCCGTCACCACCGCCTCGACCACGCCAGTTGCGCCCGATGGCGCGCCGGCCGTTCCCGACGAGGGGGAGGACGGGGCCGTCGATCTCTTTGCCGAGGACAATGCACCCTCTGGCCTTGAGACCACGGAAACTGAGACGGCGGTTGTCGTGGCGCCGCGCATCAGGCTCGCTTCCGCCCCGGCAAAGGGATTTGTCGAAGATGGAGCCGATGGCCCCTTGCCGAAAATCGGGCCCGATAAGCGCCGTCCCTTTGACGTCTATGCCCGTCCCGTCCACAAGGCCATTCTCCAATCGGCGCAGCCCAAGATCGCGATCCTCCTGGGCGGCATGGGGCTCAATCCGGGGCTGACCGACCGCGCCGTCAAGGAACTCCCCGAGGAGATCACCCTGGCCTTCGCGCCCTATGGGGCAAATCTCCAGAAGGCAATCAATTCGGCCCGCGGCGAAGGCCATGAGGTCATGCTGCAGCTGCCGATGGAGCCCTTCGGCTATCCTGCCTCCAACCCTGGTCCTCATACGCTGCTTGTCACCGCCGAGCCCAAGGCCACGCAGGCAAGCCTGTCCTGGTTCCTGTCGCGGTTCTCAGGCTACACCGGCGTTGTCAATCATTTGGGCGGTCGCTTCACCAGCGAGGAAAGCGCCATGTTGCCGGTGATCGCAACGCTCAAGCAGCGTGGATTGGTCTATCTCGACGACGGCTCCTCGCCGCGCAGCCGTGCCGAAGAGATAGCCGACAAGCTCGACCTGCCCGCCCGCCAGGCCGATGTGATCATCGACGGTGACGCGAATTTCAATTCGATTGCCGCGAGGCTCGATGAGCTTGAGAAGATGAGCCGCAACGGAAGCGTCGCGATCGGCGTCGGCACCGGTTTTCCCGCCACCATCGATGCCATTGCCGCCTGGGCGAAGAAGCTTGAATCGAAGGGCGTTCTCCTCGTGCCCGTGAGCGCCGCCTTTCGTGCCCGCGCCGGCTGATGCATAACGCATGGACATGCAGTCCGATCTTCCTTACCGCCCTTGCGTCGGCATCGTTCTCGTCAACCATGACAATCTCGTCTGGATCGGCAGGCGGCCCGACATACCGGACGAGGAGGGCCGCGGCGAATGGTGGCAGATGCCCCAGGGCGGCATTGACAAGGGCGAGGAGCCGCGCGCTTGCGCCCTCCGCGAACTGCGCGAGGAGACGGGCGTTCGCTCCGTCGAATTCATGGCCGAGGCGCCCGATTGGTATTACTACGATCTGCCGGCGCATCTTGTCGGAAACTCCTGGGGCGGACGCTACCGCGGCCAGAAGCAGCGCTGGTTCGCCTTCCGCTTTCTCGGGGCGGACTCCGAGATCGACCTCGACCGTCCGGGTCACAAGCCCGAGTTCGATCGTTGGCGCTGGGCCAGGCTCGATGAGGTGACGCGTCTCGTTGTTCCCTTCAAGCGCGGCGTCTATGAGCAGGTCGTTGGCGCCTTCCGTCCGCTCCTCTCATAGAGCGCAGGCAACCATGGCGATCCGTCACATTATCTTCGATTGCGATGGCGTGCTCGTCGACAGCGAGATTTTGACCGCCGAGTTCGAGGCGGACCTCCTCGCCCGTTTCGGCGTTCACCTGTCGCCGGAGGTCATCAAGGAGCGTTTCGCCGGCCGCACCGCGCGCGGCCAGTGGCTCGAACTCGCCTCCGAATACAATCTCGATCTGCCGCCCGGTTTCATCGAGCACCGCAAGCGCCTTGCCAAGGAGAATTTCACCAAACGCCTCAAGCCCATTCCGCATGTTCGCGAAACGCTGCACAGCCTTGAGCCTCTGATCACCGTCGCCTCCAACAGCGAGAGGGACATGCTCGAGCTGAAGCTCACCGTGACCGGTCTCATTGGCTTCTTTGCTGACCGCAGGCTGAGCGTCGATGACGTGGCGCGGCCCAAGCCCGCGCCCGATCTCTATCGCGAAGCGCTCGCCCGCGCCGGCATAGCCCGGCTTGAGACGCTCGTGGTGGAGGACACGCCGACGGGCATCGCCGCGGCCATGGCCGCCGGCATTTCCGTTCTGGGTTTCGTCGGCGCATCCCACAACACGCCGGGCACGCCGGGGAAGCTCAAGGAGGCCGGCGCTTTCGCCGTCCTTGATGACATGCGCAAGCTCCCCGCCCTCATTGCGGCAATGTGAGAGCAACGCTCCATCATCGTCATTTCTCGCTGCTGAACCACGACTTTGCGATGATCATGCCGGCGCCTTACAGCGCCTGCCGCAGTTCGCGCAGATGGTCGAGCGACTCCTGCGCCCGCCGGCGCGTCTCGTCGTCCTGGGCGTCAGCCACGTCTTCTTCGGCGTTGCGCACTTCCTGGTCGAGAGCGCTGCTGTCGAGCTCATCGAGTGGAATGGCGACCTCGGCAAGCACGGTGAGGCCGAGATTGTTCACCTCCGCGAAGCCGCCGCGCACGAAGATGCGTTCAGTTGAACCATCTTCCGCCACCACCTCGACCACGCCGGGCCTCAAGGTGGAAAGCACGGGCGCGTGGTTGGGCAGGACCGTGAACAGCCCCTCCGTGCCCGGCACGGTCACCTGCTGAACCTCGCTCGAGATGAGAAGCCTTTCCGGCGACACTAGCTCGAATTTCATGAGCGCCATGAGCTAGGCCTCACGCCGCTTCCGCGGCGAGGCGCTGCGCTTTTTCGACCGCCTCCTCGATCGTGCCCACCATATAGAAGGCAGCTTCCGGCAGGTGATCATAGTCGCCGTTCACCAGTCCCTTGAAGCCCTTGATCGTGTCTTCGAGTTGCACGAGCTTGCCGGGCGAGCCGGTGAACACCTCCGCCACGAAAAAGGGCTGCGACAGAAAGCGCTCGATCTTGCGCGCCCGAGCCACCGTGAGCTTGTCCTCCTCCGACAACTCGTCCATCCCGAGAATCGCGATGATGTCCTGCAGCGCCTTGTAGCGTTGCAGCACCTGCTGAACCTGCCGCGCGGTTTGATAATGCTCGTCGCCGATGATGCGCGGATCGAGCATGCGCGACGTCGAATCCAGCGGATCGACCGCCGGGTAGATGCCCTTCTCCGCAATGCTGCGCGACAGAACCGTCGTAGCGTCCAGATGCGCGAAAGAGGTTGCCGGCGCCGGATCGGTCAGATCGTCGGCCGGCACATAAATGGCCTGCACGGAGGTGATCGAGCCCTTTTGCGTCGTGGTGATGCGTTCTTGCAGGGCGCCCATGTCAGTGGCGAGCGTCGGCTGATAGCCCACCGCCGAGGGGATGCGCCCGAGAAGCGCCGACACTTCCGAACCCGCCTGAGTGAAGCGGAAAATGTTGTCGACGAAGAACAGCACGTCCTGCCCCTGGTCGCGGAAATATTCGGCCACCGTAAGCCCGCTCAAGCCCACGCGCGCCCTCGCTCCCGGCGGCTCGTTCATCTGCCCATAGACCAGCGCCGCCTTCGATCCCGGCCCGCCGCCCTTCTTGTTCACGCCCGACTCGATCATCTCATGATAAAGGTCGTTGCCCTCGCGCGTGCGTTCGCCCACCCCGGCGAACACCGAATAGCCGCCATGCGCCTTGGCGACATTGTTGATGAGCTCCATGATGATCACCGTCTTGCCGACGCCGGCACCGCCGAAGAGTCCGATCTTGCCGCCCTTGGCATAGGGCGCCAGCAGGTCGACGACCTTGATCCCGGTGACGAGGATTTCCGCCTCCGTCGACTGCTCGACGAATTCCGGCGCCGGCTGATGGATGGCGCGCCGGCTTTTGGTGTTGACCGGCCCCGCTTCGTCCACGGGTTCGCCGATGACATTCATGATCCGCCCCAGCGTCTCGTCTCCCACCGGCACGGTAATCGGCCCGCCGGTATCGGAGACGTTCTGGCCGCGCACCAGCCCTTCCGTTGAATCCATGGCCACGGTTCTCACCGTGCTTTCGCCGAGATGCTGCGCCACTTCCAGCACCAGCCTGTTGCCTCTTAGCTCGGTTTCCAGCGCATTGAGAATCTCGGGCAGATGGCCGTCGAACTGCACATCGACCACCGCGCCCAGAACCTGCGACACGCGGCCGGCAGCCCTGTCCGCCGCCTTGTTTCCGTTCTTGGCCATGAGGGTCGTCCTTTCGTCCATGTCTAGAGCGCCTCCGCGCCGGAAATGATTTCGATGAGTTCCTTGGTGATCTGCGCTTGCCGCTGCCGGTTGTAGTTGAGGGTAAGCCTGTCGATCATGTCGCCTGCGTTGCGTGTGGCGCTGTCCATGGCGCTCATGCGCGCGCCCTGTTCGGATGCGGCATTCTCGAGCAAGGCGCGATAGATCTGCACATTGATGTTGCGCGGCAGGAGATCGGCGAGGATCTCGCCCTCATCCGGCTCGGCCTCGTGAATTGCGCCGCCGAGATCGGGCATCTTGTCGGCAGCCGGTACCTCCGCCGGTATCAGCCGCAACGGCCTTGGCCGCTGGGAGATGACCGATTTGAACTCGGCGAAGAATATGGTGCACACGTCGAACTGGCCGTCCTCGAACAGCCTGAGGATGCGGTTTCCGACCGCCTGCGCCTGCGCATAGCCGATCTGCTTCACGCCCCTGAAATCGATCGCATCGATGATCAAGCGCCCATAGAGCCGCTTGAGTTGGTCGTGGCCCTTTTTGCCGACGCACAGGATCTTGACGGTCTTCCCCCCCGCCATCAGGCGGTCGGCGTGCTCGCGCGCCAGCTTGACGATCGAGCTGTTGAAGCTGCCGCACAGCCCGCGCTCCGCCGTGGCGACGACGATGAGATGCGTCCGCTCGGCCCCCGTGCCGGCGAGAAGAGCGGGCGCATCGGGCCTTCCCTCCATGCCGCGCGACAGATTGCCGAGCACCGTGGCCATGCGGTCCGAATAGGGCCGCGCCGCGACCGCCGCCTCTTGCGCTCGCCTGAGCTTCGCCGCCGCCACCATCTGCATGGCTTTGGTGATCTTGCGTGTCGCCTTGACCGAGGAGATTCGGTTGCGGAGATCCTTGAGGCTGGGCATGGCCGTGCTTTGCTGGACGCTTTCCGTCTATGGCGCAAAGGCCTTGGCATAGGCCTCGACGGCGGCCTTGAGCTTGGCCCCCGTCTGATCGGAGATCTCCTTCTCGCTGCGGATCGCGTTGAGAATGTCGGCATGCTCCTCGCGCATGAGGCGCAAAAGCCCGTCCTCGAACTTGCGCACGGACGTTACCGGCAAGGGATCGAGATAGCCATTGACGCCCGCATAGATCGAGACCACCTGCTCCTCGACCTTGAGCGGCGAGAACTGCGGCTGCTTCAACAGTTCGGTCAGCCTCGCGCCCCGATTGAGCAGCCGCTGGGTTGCGGCATCGAGATCCGAGCCGAACTGGGCGAAGGCCGCCATCTCGCGATATTGCGCAAGCTCGCCCTTGATGCGCCCGGCCACTTGCTTCATCGCCTTGATCTGCGCCGACGACCCCACGCGCGACACCGAAAGGCCGACGTTCACCGCCGGCCTGATGCCTTGGTAGAACAGGTCGGTCTCGAGGAAGATCTGCCCGTCGGTGATCGAAATGACATTGGTTGGAATATAGGCTGACACGTCATTGGCCTGTGTCTCGATCACCGGCAGCGCCGTGAGCGAGCCTGCGCCATTGCCCTCATTGAGCTTCGCCGCCCGTTCGAGAAGCCGCGAATGAAGATAGAACACATCGCCCGGATAGGCCTCCCGTCCCGGCGGCCGCCTGAGGAGCAGCGACATTTGCCGGTAGGCCACGGCCTGCTTCGACAGATCGTCATATGTGATGAGCGCGTGCATGCCGTTGTCGCGGAAGAACTCGCCCATGGCGCATCCGGCGAAGGGTGCCAAATATTGCAGAGGTGCTGGATCGGACGCTGTCGCGGCGACGATGATCGAATAGTCGAGCGCGCCATTGTCTTCGAGGATCTTGACGAATTGCGCCACCGTCGAGCGCTTCTGGCCGCATGCGACATAGACGCAGTAGAGCTTCTCCTTTTCGGGTCCCGCCTGGTGAATCGGCCTCTGGTTGAGGATGGTGTCGAGAATGATCGCCGTCTTGCCGGTCTGCCGGTCGCCGATGATCAGCTC
>DATBMX010000448.1:0-3715 GCA_036554625.1 Aestuariivirgaceae bacterium | reverse complement strand
CGCAGCAGACGCCGCCAAGGCGCGCGCCTTGCCGGCATCGCGATTCCATACAAGGATCCTGCTTATCGACGGGCGCGCGGCGCGATGCGCAGAGAGCAGGAAGGGCGCAAGGCCGCCTGCCCCCACAACCAGAAGCGTCGCAGCGTCGGAGCGCGACAGAAACTTCGATGCCAGAGCGGAATCGGCTGCAGTTTTCCGATAGGTCAGGGCCGTACCATCCATGACCGCCACGGGCGTGCCGGACTTGCCGTCGCAGAGCACATAGGCTGCCTGCACGGCCGGCAGCTTTGCCGGACTCGCGGGATTCTGCGGCATGACGGTGACGATCTTGGTGCCCATGGCGTCGCCCGGCTGCCAGGCGGGAAGGTTGAAATAGGTCTGCCGCACGCCGCCCTGCGCGTGATGGAGTTCCGACCGGTCTACCAATGGCATGGTGAGCCGGTGAGCCTCGTGAAGAGCCTCGATGAGACCTTGCCACTCACAGAGGCGATGGACCTCGCGGCCGTCGATGAATCGCATCAAGAAATGCCTGGCCCCGTGATCTCGCGGAGCAGCTTGCGATAGATCGCCTCGCTATAGGCGGGATAGTCGTTGGCGACCATGACGAAATGCGCCGGCCCGCCGACGACTTGCTGCTCGAAATACTTATCAAGCGTCGGCCATTCGTTGATGATGACAAGACCGTTGATCGTCATCCCGCGGCGGACGATTTGATTGCGCACGCGATCGGGGCTGATGCCGATGTTGTTGCGGCCATCGGAAGAAATGTCCATCACGCGCCGCTCGGTGATCATCGGCGCGGCGTCCAGCATGGCTGCGGCAAAACGCATGGCGCTGGAGATGGAGGTGCCACCCTCGGCGAGCTTGCGCGGCATGGTTTCGAGCTGATCGGCAAGCACCAGGGCGGCGTTGGGGCCGTCGACGACCGTCCACGGCACGACGATGAGCTGGCTGCGATCGTCCGACCATTGAAACACCGAAATCGCGATCCTGCCGGTCTTGCCCTGGGCGATCGCCTGATGAATTTCCGAGCGTCGAAAGGCTTGGCCGAGGCCCTGCATCTGCAGGCGGAATTCGGTCGTGTCCACACTGAAGGAGCAATCGATGGCGAGAACCAGCGCGAGATCGACTTCCGTGGCTTGAGCGCGGGCAGGCCCGTATTTCGCAGTGATCGTGGGAAGGCTCACGAGAAACGCCGCACCGAGAGCCGCAACGAGCCGGCGTGCGAGAGACGATGTCGAAGGCCGATGATGCATGACACACTGTCCAACGACGTCGTTCTGGCGTCAAGTTGAGTAGATCGATGCGGGCGTCGCCGGTGTGACGCGCTTTGGATGACGAGAATGTGATGCTGTGAATCGGCGCTCAGCCATCGTCGAGAGCGCGGCAGTCGATGGCTGACCAGCCGATGCGCACCTTGGCGCCGGTCACAAGGCTGTCGAGACCGCTCTTGTTGGGAATCTTGACGATGAAATCCGACTCGCCCGCCACCGACAGCCGGGTGCGCAGATGATCACCGAGATAGATAAGCTCCTCGATCCGCCCCTCGATCACATTGGCAAGGCTCCCCTGCTGCGGATTGATCTCGACGCGCTCGGGCCTCAGCGATAACAGCGTCGGCTCGCCCTTGCTGGCCACCCTGACCGCGGATGCCTTGACCCGGTCGCCCGACTGGAGCCTGACCGTGCAGGTGCCGTTGCCGTCAAGCTCTTCGACCACGCCTCTCAGCCTGTTGTTCTCGCCGATGAACTGTGCCACGAACGAGTTTTGCGGCCGCTCGTAAAGATCGTCAGGCGTGGAGAGCTGCTGCACTTCGCCATTGTTGAAGACGGCGATCCGGTCCGACATGGTAAGCGCTTCCGACTGATCGTGCGTGACATAGACCACGGTGATGCCGAGGCGTTCATGCAGCCGTCTGATCTCGTATTGCATCTGTTCACGAAGCTGCTTGTCGAGCGCGCCCAAGGGTTCATCCATGAGAACGAGATCGGGATCGAACACGAGAGCCCTGGCGACGGCGATGCGCTGCTGCTGGCCGCCTGACAATTGACCGGGCCTGCGATTGCCGAAGCCTTCGAGTTCCACCATGGCAAGCGCGTGCTTGATGCGTTCCGTGATCTCCACCCTGCTCTTGCCGCGCACTTCGAGCGGGAATGCAAGATTCTCATTCACCGTCATGTGGGGAAACAGCGCATAATTCTGGAAGACCATGCCGATGCCGCGCCTGTGAGGCGGCACCCTGTTGATCGGCGTGCCTTTGAGGTAGATTTCGCCATGGGTGGCGGTCTCGAAACCGGCGAGCATCAACAGGGTAGTCGTTTTACCGGAGCCCGAGGGGCCGAGAAGAGTCAGGAACTCGCCCCTGGTTATGTCGAGGTTCAGATTCCTGACGACCAGAGTCTCCCCGTCATAGCTCTTCTGGACGTCGGCGAAGCGCACGATAGGCTGTGCGCCATTCATTTGTTGCGACATCGGCTCGAATGACCCCCTTTTCGACCTCAAGGCGTCGGCTTCATCCTGCCGGCCCGATGATAGGGGGAGCCGCCAAAAAGGGAAGCGGCAAGGTTGTGGGAGCGCACGGGTGCAGCCGGGCCTCGCAGGGAAACAGGTCCCGCACGATTCCGTCGCACTTGACGCGGGCGGTCTTCGGGCCGAAATACGGGCTGATCACGAGAGGATAGGCTTGGACCAGGCGGTTACATCGCGAGCGCGGCTCATCGACCCATTCGGGCGGCAGGTGAGCTATCTCAGAGTATCGGTGACCGATCGGTGCGACTTCCGCTGCATCTATTGCATGGCGGAGGACATGCATTTCCTGCCCAAGAAAGACATTCTGACCCTCGAGGAGCTCGACCGGGTGGCAAGCGGCTTTGTCGAGCGCGGCGTAAGGAAGCTCCGGCTCACCGGCGGCGAGCCTCTCGTCCGCCGCAACATCATGGAGCTCGTGCAATCCTTGTCGCGCCATTTGCGCGCCGGTGCCCTGGACGAGCTGACGCTTACGACAAACGCCAGCCAGCTCGCGCGATATGCGGGCGATCTGGCCTCGCACGGGGTCAAACGCATCAATGTGTCGCTCGATACGCGCGATGTGGCGAAGTTCCGCGCCATCACACGATGGGGAGAACTCGCCAAGGTCCTCACAGGCATAACAGCTGCGCGCGAGGCGGGGCTCGACATCAAGATCAACATGGTGGCCCTCAAGGGTGTCAATGAGGACGAGATCGAGAGCATGCTGCTTTGGTGCCACGGGCGCGGCATGGATCTGACACTCATCGAAACCATGCCTCTTGGCGAGATCGACGGCGACCGCACCGACCAATATCTCCCGCTGTCGGAGGTGAAGGCGAAGCTTCAGGAGCGTTTCAGCCTTGAGGACATACCCTACAAGACAGGGGGTCCTGCGCGCTATGTTCGCGTCAAGCAGACGGGCGGCCGGCTCGGGTTCATCACGCCGCTTACGCATAATTTCTGCGAGAGCTGCAATCGCGTGCGCCTCACCTGCACCGGCACGCTTTATATGTGTCTGGGCCAGGAGGATGCGGCAGATCTCAGAGCGCCGCTGAGGGCATCGGAAGGAAACGATCTCCTCCATGCCGCGATCGACGAGGCGATCAGTCGCAAACCTAGGGGCCATGATTTCATCATCGACAGGCAGCACAACAAGCCGGCCCTCTCGCGCCACATGAGCGTGACGGGCGGGTAAATCCTTCATCAA
>DATBMX010000421.1:0-6991 GCA_036554625.1 Aestuariivirgaceae bacterium | reverse complement strand
GGCGATGCCGGTGATCGTGCTCAATTCGCTGAACGCAGTGAGACACACGCCTCAATCGCTCGTCGAAATGGGGCGTTCCTTTCTTGCCTCGCGATGGCAGCTCATCGCCAAGATCATCCTGCCGGCGGCAAGCCCGATGATCTTCGCGGGCCTGAGGCTTGGATGCGCGGCCGGATTCATCGGCGAGATCCTCGCGGAGCTTCTCATCACGCCAACCGGAATCGGCGACATCATCACCTACAACCAGTCGATCGCCGAATATGCGAAAATGTATGCGGCCATCGCCTTCATCATCGTGTTCTCGGTGCTGTTCATCGAGGCGATCGAATGGACGGAGCGGGCCTTGTTCAGCAGAGCGAAACGGCAAGTCGATGCGGCACAGGGACAAGAATCGGCCTAAAGTGAAGTCGGCGGTGGACGTGCACGGCGTATCGAAGGTCTATGACGGCGGCGTCGAGGCGTTGAACGACATCTCGCTCGAATTCCCGGAGGGCCAGCTCACGAGCGTCCTCGGGCCGTCGGGATGCGGGAAGACGACGCTGCTCAAGATCATCGCGGGCCTCATTCCCTCGACCACAGGAGAGGTTCTGGTTCACGGCAAGAGAGTCACGGGACCGGGACCGGAAAGAGCCTTCGTCTTCCAGGATTTCGCCCTGATGCCGTGGGCGGACGTGATGCGCAACGTCGGCTTCGGCCTGGAGCTCAAGGGCGTGAAGCGCCCGCAGCGCGAGGAGGTCGCGCAGGCATATATTGCGAAAGTGGGGCTGAAAGGTTTCGAGCGTTCCTATCCGCATGAGCTTTCAGGTGGCATGCGCCAGCGCGTCGGCCTCGCCAGGGCGCTGGCGGTCGACGCCAAGGTTCTGCTGATGGACGAGCCCTTCTCCGCCGTCGACGAGCAGACGCGGCGCAAGTTCCAGGAGGATCTGCTGGCGCTGATCGCGGAAGAGAAAAAGACCTTCATTTTCGTCACGCACAGCATCGAGGAAGCGGTCTATGTCTCGGACCGGGTGGTGCTGCTGTCGCGGCGGCCGAGCCGCGTGTCGGCGATCATCGAGCCCGACATCGAGCGGGGCGATGATCCGGAGAGCATCAGGCGCGATCCCGCCTATCTCGATACGGTGGAAAGCATATGGCAGGGGCTCAAGCGCTATGTGGAATAGGATGACTCGAGCATGATGATCGGAAAATTCCGCGTGCCGATGTTCGCCTCGCTCATCCTGTGGGCGCTCGTGTGGGAAGCGTTCGGGCGCAGTGGCGCCAGCCTCGTCATCCCGCCGCTGTCCAACATCTTCGCACGCATCCTCGAGATCGTGCCGACCCCAAGTTTCCTCAATGCTTTGTGGATCACCGGCCGCAGCTTTTTCATCGGCAACGCGATCGCGGTGGCCGTGGGTGTTCCCCTGGGGATTCTGATGGGCCGGTCGGTGGTGGCGGACCGCATCCTGCTGCCGTGGGTCAACATGTTCCTGTCGGCGCCGCTGACGGCGCTCGTGCCGGTTATCATGGTGCTTTTCGGGCTGGGCGAAAAGACCATCATCCTCACGGTTGTGCTTTTCGCCATCTGGATCATCGTGCTCGACTCGCGGGCAGGGGTGCGCGGCATCTCGCCCTCTCTCGTCGAGATGGCGCAAAGCTTCGGGGCAAGCTCGTGGCAGGCTTTCAGCCGCATCTATGTGTGGGCGGCGCTGCCCGAAATCCTGTCGGGGGTAAGGCTCGGCATGATCCGGGCCGTCAAGGGGGTGGTGATCGGTCAGCTGCTCGTTTCGATCGTGGGCTTCGGCAGCCTGTTCGAGCTTTATTCGTCGCGCTTCCTCATGGAGCATTTCTGGGCGCTGTTGTTCGTGCTCTTCCTCTTCGCCTTCACGCTCAACGAGGTTCTGGTTTGGCTGGAGCGAAAAGTCGAGTACTACGCCTCTTCGCGCTAGCAGCAGGAGCAGGAGAGCCTTCCCAATGAATTACGTCGTCGCGCCGCCCGAGATCGCCGCCGTGCCCGTCGAGGGGGGAGGGGTCTTTCCCGTGCACCGCATCTACTGCGTCGGGCGCAACTATGCCGCACATGCGCTGGAGATGGGCGGCGATCCTGACCGCGAGGAGCCGTTCTTCTTCCAGAAGAATGCCGACAGCATCGTCGCGGGAGGCGGGGATTTTCCCTATCCTGCAAAATCCCAGGACGTGCATCACGAGATCGAACTGGTCGTGGCCCTGGGAAGGGGTGGCGTGAACATCGCGCTCGGTGACGCGCTCGACTGCGTGTTCGGCTATGCCGCGGGACTCGACATGACGCGGCGGGATCTGCAGGGGGAGTGCAAGAAGCATGGGCGGCCATGGGAGATCGGCAAATCCTTCGAACACTCGGCTCCCATCGGCGAGATCGCGCGAGCGCACCGCATCGGCCACCCGCAAGAAGGCGCGATCTGGCTCAAGGTCGATGGCAAGACGCGGCAAGAGGGCAATCTCAATCAGCTCATCTGGAAGGTGCCCGAGATCATCTCCTATCTCTCGGGCTTTTTCGCGCTCAGGCCCGGCGATCTGATCATGACGGGAACACCCTCCGGCGTGGCAGCAGTGGAACGCGGCAATCTGCTCGAGGGGCATATCGACGGCGTGGGCGAAGTGCGCACGAGAGTCGTTTAGCAGGCTGTTGAAAGAGGCACCTGCCGCCCGAAGAATCCTCTGCACATATAGTTGCGCTGTCCTGTTAGATAGCGTGAGAGGCGATATCCACACAACACCGTCGAAAGGTATTTCTCGATCTTCAAGCGCGGCATGAAGGGCATCTATCAGCATTGCGGCGAGAAGCATCTGCATCGCTATCTGGCCGAAAATGACTTCCGCTACAACAATCGCGTGGCGCTCGGCGTCAGGCTGCCAAATTACTGGCGCTGGATTTCCTGCGCTGGCGGCGAAAACGCCACAACAAGAAAAAATCTTGGCGAATCAGCTAGTTATTTGTCCAGTGAGGCACTTTTACGCCTTGTCAGGAAGCGGCTGGCAACTTAAATTCCAACGATAAGTTGGAATAGCGCCATGGAAACGGTCGCACGGAAAACAAACGAAGAAATTGCCAGAGAAATCTTGCAGATTTTGGCTCGTAATTTCGAAAATATCAGGGTTATTGAAATCAGAATTTCGGACGAACAGAGTTCGGAAACTGACGACGGGAAACTTTTGCCTGTTACCGTTGTTTTTGAGGGAACGCCCAAGAAGGCTGATTACAGGACATTCTCTGGCGCAACGCGACTTACCCGATCCAAGCTTGATGAATCAGGTGTAACGGCATTCCCCATCTTCTCCTTTGTTACCAAGGAGGATTTTGGGGCTCGTGAAACCAGCTGACCTAATTAAAAGCGCGAGAAAGCTCGCACACACAGCAAAAAAGAAACCCCTGCAGTCCAATCTCTGTAGGGCAGTTAGCACCACATACTACGCGCTATTCCATGCACTCGCTCAGTGTTGCGCCGATACATTGATCGGCAGCACGGGCGCGGAGCGTAGTATGCCTGCATGGTTACAGGTTTACCGCTCGTTCGACCACGGCGTCGCAAAGAACGCCTGTACCGGCAAAAAGACAATAGAGAAGTTTCCGCAGGACATTCAGGACTTCGCGAACTTATTCGTAACCATGCAGGAAAAGCGACACGCGGCGGATTACGATCCATCAACGCGACTTCTCAAGTCCGCTGTAGAAAACGACATCGCAGCAGCCGAGCTTGCAATTTCAACGCTTCGGACGGTTCCGATTAAGCACCGAAGAGCCTTTGCCGCCTGGGTCATCTTTCGCCCGCCGCGAGGCTGATTTGCGGCTTGTGAGGCATTTGAAATGCCCGCTTGAGGGCTTCGTCCTTATGCGGGCAGTTTCCTTTTTCCGAGGACGTCTTAGATGGCAAAGAAAACGCTCCGCGACTTATCCCGAGATAGGGAACTGACCTCGCTTGAGCTAGCAGCTGTCTTTGTCAGAACTTGAGTTTGGCAGTGACCCTAGCGCTGCTGTCTTGGCATCCGCTCAAGTGCAAAACGCGCTGTTGCCCGCTTGACAGTGTTCTCTCTTTGTTCTATGGCGGATGGATGGATTGGGACTTGGCCATCGAACGCAATCGCGAACCGCTCCTGCGCATCGTCGCAGCGCTGTTCGCCATGATCGGGCTCACCGAAGCTGGTCAAGTCGAAAGGCTGTCGCGGCCAGTCTACCGGGCCGTGCTCTTGGTGCTGCGGCCGGCGGAAGCGGCGGTGCGGCGGCTCATCGTCGTTGCGGCGCGCGGGCTGGTGGTGAAGCCAGCTCCCGTGCGTTCGTCACAGGCGGGCCTTTCCATCACCGGCAAAGGCCAGGGCCGCGTGTCCTTTCAATTGTTCGATCCGCGCCGACGCTCCGATGGGGCCCATGGCGGCCCGACCCGCAGCCCGCGGCCGCAACCCCGCATCCGTTTCATGGACGTGGCTTTCGATCCCAGGATTCCCTTGTTCCGCCCGCCGCAGCCCGCGCCCGCAGCACAAGCTTCGGATGAGAACGACACCGTCAATGCCAAGCCTTTGTGCCGCCGTCTCGCCGCCATCAGGAGCGCGCTGGACGACTTGCCGCGCCAGGCGCGGCGCTTGGCGCGCTGGCGGGCACGGCCCATCGGGGCGCGGCGCCCGCGGCTGGCTTTCCCGTTACGCCTCGGTTCGCCGCCAGGCCGGCGCAGAAGGCCAACCCATGAGGTTCATGAGATCCTCAACGAATGCCACTGGCTCGCCCGCAACGCGCCAGTGCCCAACTCGTCGTAAGGGCCCAGGCCATTCGCATTGAAGCCACATCCACAGCGGCGACGATTCAGGCTTCGTCTGCGGGCGCGACTGACTCCTCGACAGCCTGCTCATCACAGCTAGACGGTAATTCCTGGAAGCTTCAGACCCTGCTCCCTGGCGCAGTCGATGGCGATGTCATAGCCGGCATCGGCGTGGCGCATGACGCCGCTGGCGGGATCGTTCCAAAGAACACGGGCGAGCCTAAGGTCGGCGGCAGCACTGCCGTCGCAGACGATGACCATGCCGGCATGCTGCGAATAGCCCATGCCGACGCCGCCGCCGTGATGGAGAGACACCCAGGTGGCGCCCGAGGCGGTGGTGAGCAGGGCGTTGAGCAGGGGCCAGTCGGAGACGGCATCGGAGCCGTCGCGCATGGATTCCGTTTCGCGGTTGGGCGAGGCAACGGAACCTGAATCCAGATGATCGCGGCCGATAACGACGGGCGCCAAGAGCTCGCCCTTGCGCACCATGTCGTTGAAGGCGAGCCCCAAGCGATGGCGCTGGCCCAGGCCCACCCAGCAGATGCGGGCCGGAAGACCCTGAAAGCGAATGCGGCTCTTCGCCATGTCGAGCCAATTGTGCAGATGCGAATCGTCGGGGATGAGCTTCTTGACGCGCTGGTCGGTGCGATAGATGTCTTCGGGATCGCCGGAGAGCGCCGCCCAGCGGAAGGGACCGATGCCGCGGCAGAAGAGGGGGCGAATATAGGCGGGAACGAAGCCCGGGAAGGCGAAAGCCTCGTTGAGGCCCATGTCATAGGCCATCTGGCGGATGTTGTTGCCATAGTCGAGGGTGGGCACGCCGGCGGCGTGGAATTTGAGCATGGCTTCGACATGAGTCCGCATGGACTGCTTCGCCGCGGCGGCAACGGCGCCTGGATCGGTGCGGCGCTTGTCTTCCCATTGGCTCAAGGTCCAACCCGCCGGCAGATAGCCGTTGACGGGATCGTGGGCGGAGGTCTGATCAGTCAAGGCGTCAGGGCGAATGCCGCGCTCGAAAATCTGCGGCAGGAGCTCGGCGGCATTGCCGCGGACGCCGACGGACAAGGGCTTGCCGGCGCGATGAGAGGATTCGACCATGGACAGGGCCTGGTCGAAATTCTCAGCCACGGCATCGAGGTATTTCGTCTTGAGACGCATTTCGATGCGCGACGGCTGGCATTCGATGGCAATGAGCGAGGCGCCGGCCATGGTGGCGGCCAGAGGCTGAGCGCCGCCCATGCCGCCGAGACCAGCCGTCAGGAACCACTTCCCGTTGAGATTGCCGCCATAGTGGCGGCGGCCGACCTCGGCGAAGGTCTCGTAGGTGCCCTGAACGATTCCCTGCGTGCCGATGTAGATCCAGGAACCCGCCGTCATCTGGCCGTACATCATGAGGCCCTTGCGGTCGAGGTCATTGAAGTGATCCCAGGTGGACCAGGCGGGAACGAGGTTGGAATTGGCGATGAGGACGCGCGGCGCATCGGCATGGGTGGTGAAGATGCCTACGGGCTTGCCGGACTGAACGAGCAGCGTCTCGTCATCGCCCAGCGTTCTCAGCCCGGCGACGATGCGATCATAGGCGTTCCAGTCGCGTGCGGCGCGGCCGATGCCGCCATAGACGACGAGCTCCTCGGGATGCTCGGCGACCTCGGGGTCGAGGTTGTTCATGAGCATGCGCAGCGGCGCCTCGGTGAGCCAGCTTCTGGCGCTCAGCTCACGGCCGGTCGGCGCCTTGATCCGCCGGCTGTTGTCGAGGCGGGGAGAGGAAGAGGACATGTCAGAACTCCCGTTGATCAGGGCAGGGATGAAAATTCGGCGAGCCGGCCCGAGGGCGACGTCCGGTACCGGCTCTTCAGCGCATATCGGCTTGCCGGATAGGTGAGCGCGGTGACGGTTACGGTCTCGCCCTGCGACCAGCTCTGGCGATGGAGCTCGAGGCACGGCTCGCCCTTGGGTATGCGCAAGAGCCTGCGCGCTTCTTGATCCGGGAGCACCGCCCTTACGCAATGTTCCAGCTCATCGACGGGAACGATCGACAGGAGATAGGCGGTTGGCGTGACAAGGGTGAAGTCCTGGCGCAGAAAGAGCGGAGCCACCGAGGCGTTGACATGGCGGCGCTCGAGCTGAACGGGCCTGTCGTTCTCGAGGTGGACGAGAGTTATGCGGTAGAGCGTCCTGCCCGGCGCGATGTGAAATTCGGCCGCGAGCTTCCGATCCGCCTTCACCTT
>DATBMX010000374.1:0-1636 GCA_036554625.1 Aestuariivirgaceae bacterium | reverse complement strand
GTCAAATCGGCAATCGGGCCTTGGCGGGCGGCGGCGAAGTGCTCGTCGGCTTCCTTGAAGTTGCCCTGCTTGAAGGCCTCGCAGCCGAGCAGGAAGCGGGCAATCCTATGCGCTGGCTCGATCTTGACCAGATCCTTGGCGAGTGTAATGGCGCGATCCCAATCGGCAGAGGCAGCTTCGAGCAGGAAGGCCTGCTCGAGAATGATCTCGTTGTCAGGGTCGCCGGCGAGCGCCTTGGAGTAGAAGCCGGCTGCAGCCAGCGTGTCGTGATCGCCGCGGGCGAGGCGCCCAGACAGATAATTGCCGAGCAAGGTGTCTGGCTCGTCGGCACCCTGCGATGCCACCTCGGAATAGGCCGCGGGAGTCGCCAGCAGCGCCACTAGAAGAAGAGACCGTCCTGCCCATTTGCGCAGGGCTGCACTATGCACGATCGTCATATCGTTTCGGCTTAAGCCGCCCCAAACTGAGGTTCGTTGGATTTCCCCGTTCCAAGGGTAAGCGGTTTTGGTCCCTCGAACAAACCAAAAGCTGTCTTGCAGTCTAAACGAGGCTGGTTTGTGGCCGGTTACCGCGACAGCGTGCCTTACGACTCACATATTCGCGTAATTCGGGCCGTCTCCGCCCTCGGGCGGAACCCAGGTGATGTTCTGGGCCGGGTCCTTCACGTCACACGTCTTACAGTGGACGCAGTTCTGCGCGTTGATCTGGAAGCGCTCGCGATCGCCTTCGACCACGACCTCATAGACCATCGCCGGGCAATAGCGCTGGGCCGGCTCGGCATAGTCCGGGAGGTTGCGCTCGATGGGAATCGCAGGATCGGCGAGCTTGAGATGCACCGGCTGGTTCTCGGCGTGATTGGTGCCGGAGACGAACACCGACGACAGGATGTCGAAGGTGATGACCCCGTCCGGTTTCTCATAGTCGATCGGCTTGGCGTCGGCTGCCTTCTGCAAAGTCGCGTAGTCGGGCTTCTTGTGCTTCAGCGTGTGGCGCAGGAAGGGAAAGATGGTGTTGAGCCACATATCAATGCCGCCAAGCATGGCGCCAAGCCGGGTGCCGAAACGCGACCAGAGCGGCTTGACGTTGCGAACCTTCCTCAGCTCCGCCGTCATGTCGCTTGCCTGCACAGCGGCAGGATAGGCCTCCAGCACGTCGCGGGAGCGGCCGGCGTCGATCGCGGCAAAGGCGGCCTCTGCCGCCATCATGCCGGACAGCATGGCGTTGTGGCTGCCCTTGATGCGCGGCACGTTCATGAAGCCAGCCGCGCAGCCGATCAGCGCGCCGCCGGGAAACGCAAGCCGCGGGATCGCCTGGTAGCCGCCTTCGGTGAGCGCGCGGGCGCCATACGATATGCGCTTGCCGCCTTCGAGATGCGCGCGAATGAGCGGGTGCGTCTTGGCGCGCTGAAATTCCTTGAACGGGTTGAGATAGGGATTGGCGTAGTCGAGATGCACGACGAACCCGACAGACACCAACCGTTCGCCGAAATGATAGAGGAACGAGCCACCGCCGGTCTTGTCCTCGAGGGGCCAGCCCATGGTGTGCTGCACCAGGCCGGGCTTGTGCTTCTCGGCCGGCACCTCCCAAAGCTCCTTCAAGCCGATGCCGAATTTCTGCGGCCCCGACTCGGCGTCGA
>DATBMX010000391.1:0-8031 GCA_036554625.1 Aestuariivirgaceae bacterium | reverse complement strand
AAGGAATGCCGGGCGGAGGACATCTGGCACGAGCGCTTCAGGACTGCCGCGGCGGAATCGGCGACCCGACATGCGGCCTCGGAGAGCTTGAATCTGCATGTCATGACGATCACGCAAACTCTGTCGTCCATCGCAGGTCTGGGAACGCTGTTCTTCGGGCTCAAGCTCGTGATGACGGGTTATCTGTCAGTTGGCGAACTGATCGCGACCATGGCCATTGTCTGGCGATTCATTTCACCGGTCCAGGCGGCCTTCCTCAACCTCAATCGATTTCAGCAGGTCACGAACGCACTCCGACAGGCCAATCAGCTTATGAAACTGCCGCCTGAGCGGGAGCCGGGGGAACTGCCGGCGCTGTTTCGCACATTCAGCGGCGATGTCGCCATCAATCGCCTGGCCTTTCGCTATTCGGCCGCAGCCGATCCTGCACTCAATGGCTTGTCGCTGCGCATTCCGGCGGGCCAGCTCGTCGCCATCACGGGACCGAGCGGGGCAGGGAAGTCGACGCTCCTGAAACTTCTCGCCAAACTGCATGTGCCGCAGGGCGGAAGTGTTCTCTTCGATGAAGTCGATATCCGGCAGATCGCCGTGAGCGAGCTGCGCCACGGCCTGTCCTATGTGCCCGACTACTTCGACTATTTTCACGGCACCATCAGGCAGAACCTCTGTCTGGCTTCGCCGCTCGCCACCGACGCGGATGTCGAGCGAGCCTGCCGCGAGGCTCGCCTCGACGACTATGTTTCCACGCTGCCAGAAAGACTCGAGACATGGCTCAGGCCAGACGTCGCGGCGAAGCTGCCTGCGGGTTTTCGCCAAAGGATCACGCTTGCGCGCGCGTGGATCAAGCACGTGCCGATCTATCTCCTCGACGAGCCGGTCAACAATCTAGATCGTATGGGCGAGGAAGCCTTGCTTGCGAAGCTCAATGCGCTTCGTGGAAAGGCGACCGTGGTGATGGTGACCCATCGCCCGAGCCATATGAGCATGGCGGACCGATTGATCTATATGCAGGAGGGGCAGGTGGTCATGGACGGAAAGCCGGATCAGCTGCTGCCACTTATCATGAAGGCAGCATGAAGCATGTTGCAGTCATGGCAGGGCCATAGCCGCACAGGGTGAAATTTTGGAGCGCCGCACAAAATGATCAGCTTTTTCAAATCCGCCGAGAGGGCAAAGGCCCTGATGCGTCCGCTGCAGCTGGAAGACGGCCGCGCGCCCGGCTTGTCCAAGAGCATATTGATGCTCGGCAGCATGTTCGTCGTCGGCGCGATCCTCTGGGGTCTTGTGACCAACATCAGCGAGCTGACCCTTGCGCCGGGGCAGTTGCGCCCGGACGGGTTCATCCATTCGGTGCAGCATCTGGAAGGAGGACAGATCGAGGACATCTACGTCTCCGAAGGTCAAATCGTGGAGGCGGGCATGCCCCTCGTGCGCCTGCAGCCGGTGCAGGCCGCGGCCGATCTCGACCAGCTGCAGGCGCGTCGCGTGGCGCTCTCCTTGCGCATTGAACGCCTGTCGGCACTTGTCGACGGCCGGGCGCCGCGCTTCGGTCAGCCGGGCAGCAAATACGCAAGAATATTGTTCGACGAGCAGGAGGCCTATGAAACGGCGCTGGCCCGCTACGAGCAGGAGCGCCGGTCGCTGCGATCCAAAATCGAGCAGCACAAGGCCGAGAGCGAAATGCTCGCGCGACAGATCGAAAGCCTCATGCGCCAGCTCGCCATCCAGCGCGAACAATTGAAGCTGCGCGAAAATCTCGTGCGCAACGGCTATGTGGCAAAGACCGAGTATCTCGACATCCAGCGCGAGGTCGAGAAGTCGGACGAATTGCTGATCCTGACGAGCGGCCAGCGCGCCGCCGCTCTTGAAGCTCTCAATGAAGCCCAGATCAAGCTGCTCGAATTCGAAGCGGCGTTCAGGAGTTCGTATTCGGAGGAGCGTGCAAAGGCAACGGCCGAGCTTAGCGAAGTTACCGCGATATCGCCCAAGCAGCAGGATCGCGTGGAGAGACTTCTCGTCCGGGCGCCGGTGCGCGGCGTGATCCAGGAGCTCGTGCCGAAATCCGTCGGGCAGGTGCTCCGGCCGGGAGATCTGATCGCCAGCATCGTGCCTGTCGACGGCGACATCGTGGCGGAGGTGCAGGTTCCGCCGCAGGATATCGGCTATGTCAAGAAGGGCCAGAGAGCCGAGGTGCAGGTTTCCACCTTCGATTCAGCACGTTTCGGCAAAGTTGCGGGCACGGTTCGCCAAATCTCCGCCACCACCTTTCAGACGACGGAAGGCGTGCCCTACTACAAGACCGTCATCGCGCTCGAGCACGGCTTCGTGACTTTCGCCGGTCAGAAGCATCGCCTCCTGCCAGGCATGGTCGTTCAGGCGGAAATCGCCACCGGATCAAAGAGCCTCGTGGCTTACATGCTCAAGCCGATCTACAACAACTACTCGACAGCGTTCTCCGAGCGCTAATCTGCCGGCGTCTTGCGGAAAAATCTTTCGTGCTTCAGCGTTTTGTGAGAAATGCTGACGGTTAAGGGGGATTTTTTCTCTCATGACCAATGCAGAAAGCGAGAGAGGTTTTGTCCTCGTTCCGGCGGTTTGGCTTGCCGGAATCATTGGAATTGCTCTGTCCGTGTTTCTCACCGAGATAAGTCTCGACATACGATTGAGGGCCAATCTGGTCGAAAACACGAGAGCCGAGCTGCTGGCCGATGGCATGGCTCGCCAGCTTGCCCTCGAAATTGCCGCCGGACCGGGCGTCGCACTGTCGATCGCCGAGGCGCCGCACGAATGCCGACTGGACGCTGAGTTTTCTGCAATCTTCAAGGTTCAGGACCAGTCTGGTCTCGTCGACCTCAATGCGGCTTCGGCCATTACATTGAGAGAATTGGTCCGCGTTCTGAATGTCGATTTGGCCCCGGCACATGTCTTTGCCGATAGAATTCTCGATTTTCGCGACAAGGATGATTCGCCCCAGCCGAAAGGTGCTGAGCTGCCTGAATACCGAGACGCCAAGTCGGATCAGCATCCAAAGAACAGACCGTTCGAGCACATATCGGAACTCGATCAGGTCTTGGGGATGAACGAGAACTTGCGAAAGCTTCTATACGACAAAGTCACGGTGTACTCCGGGCAAGACGGTATCGACCCGAGAGTTGCTCCGGTCGAGCTCAAGAGCTCAGACGAAAGCAAGTTTCCGGTAAATGTTTCGCAGCAGCAGAGCTTTGCCATCGATGTGCTGGTGTTCAGGAGAGAAGGTGCGGGATTTCATCGCCGGGCCATCATCCGCGTCTTGCGGCGTCCCGAGAGACCTTTCGCCATACTGGAGTGGGAGACCGGCGACGCCGATGCAACGGCGCAGTTGCGGCAGGCTCCACACAAGTATTGCTCATGACTGGGGCCTGGCGCCGCTACTCGACAATGCCGCGAAGGTCGCGCTCCATTTGCGTCCTGTCCTTGCGCAAGTCCAGCTTGCCGATCGTCATTTGCTCGCGAAACTCCCGCGTGACGCGGCGCGCCTCCGAGAGATTCCTGGTGACAAGAGGCCGGATGAAGATGACAAGCTCGGTTCGGTGAGCCGTATTTTCCTTGCTACGGAAGGCAGTGCCAAGGACCGGGATATCGGATAGCAGAGGAACTTTGTTTTTCTCTGTGCTGTTGCGCTCCTGGATAAGTCCGCCGAGAGCCATCGTGTCCCCGTCATTCACCGCAACAGTCGTGGCAACCTTGCGCTGGCGAATCGTCGGCGAGTCAATTCCGGATGTCGTGGTTTCCACGACGTCGCTCACCTCCTGCTTGATCTCCAAGGTCACGCGACCGCCGTCATTCACCCGCGGGGTGACATTGAGGATGACGCCCGTGTCCTTGAGCTCGACCGAACTCACGACCGGAGCTTCAGGAGACGTGACGCTGTTGGCGGTCTGAGTGAGAACGGGCACCTGGTCGCCAACCTGCAAGGTGGCTGTCCGATTATCGAGCACCATGAGAGTCGGGGAGGAGAGCACGCGCACCTTGGTCAGGGTCGACAAGGCATTGAGTACGAAGCCAACATTGGTATTGCTTTGGAAGATGTAGGAGAAGCCTGGGAAGGAAGAGACAACTGCGCCTGTCACAAGATCCGTGAAAGTTCCACGATTGTCCTTCTCACCGAAGAACCAGCGCATGCCGAAGTTCAGCTCGTCGTTCAAAGTCACTTCGGCAATCGTCACTTCCAGCATGACCTGGTTGGGCTGAGAATCGATTTCCTGCAGCACGTCGAAAATTCGCTCGTAGTCGGCGGGAGTGCAGACAATCAGGAGCGAATTGTTGGCATCGTCAGCTACAATGCGCATTCCACCAGGGTCGCCTTGTGGACCCGCAGCAGGAAGGGGTGCACTTGCCGTGGTTTCAAGCTGCTGCACGGATGGGGCTTGGTTGGCGGTTTCACTTTCAACGATGATGGGATCAAGCTCGGGGGCGACCGGAGAGTGGCGGACCATGGCCGATGCGGCTTCCGAGGCGAAAACCGATTGCAAGATCGGGGCGAGTTCAGATGCCGGCCGATTCTGCACGTGATAAACATGCAATCTGGTCTCGGTTCGCCCGGCAGCGCGATCCAAGCGGCTGATCCAAAGCGAGGCGTCCTTCAGATATCGGGATCGAGACGTAATTACGAGAATCGACTTCAACCGTTTATTCGGAACGAAGCGGATGACATTTTTCAGAGGCCCGTGCGCATTGGCAAAGATCGTCGCCAATTCTTCGACCATGGCCTGCGGATCGGAAGCCTTCACCGGATAGAGCGCAAAGGACATGCCTTTCATCCAGTCAACGTCGAAGACGGCGATGGTGTCGCGGATGTTCTGCAATTCCTCTTCGGTGCCATTGACGATCAACGCATTGCGAGCCGTATCTGCCGCCTGAACGGATCCTTCTGCTGCTATCGGCTCTATGATTTCGCGGATTGCTTCAGCCGACACGTATCGCAGCATCATCACTTCGCGTTTGACGCCGGGCTGGTGCGCAGGCTCGTCCTGCGTTCGAAAACCTGGAAAGGCTCGCGCCACTTCATTTGCCGGGATGATCCTGTAGAAGCCTGATTGTTCAACGATGGCGGCGCCATGCGTGCGCAAGATTGTCTGAAAGTTCGCCACGAGCTGAGCCTTGGTTATGGGCTCGGTGGTCTGAAGTGTAATCTCGGCATTGACTCGATCATCGACGCTGTAATTAAGCCCGAGAATGTCGCCAAGGATGGTTTTGGCGGCTTCCGCGAGAGGGACCTTGACAAGATTCAACGTTCCCCGTTCATCGTCCTTTTCAATATTGCGAGGCAGGTCGGGTAGATCCGTGCCGATGAGAACATCTGTTCCCGGTTGCACGATGTGTCCCGAATGCGCCTGACTCTGCTGAGACGCTCTCGATCCCAGATTTGCAGATCGCGTATTTGCAGCGGCACCCCGATGAACCGCCAGTCGATCGGTCCAACTGCTCCTGTCAAGCAGGGGGTCTGTTCCACACGCGCCGAGCGCCAACATCATCGACAAAAGCAAAAGCGTCCTCACCGACTCACACCGATCAATTCGTGCCTCCTTCAACCTCTATAGGATTTTGCTTTAACTCGATCAACTTTAGATTGTCACCGGGATGCGTCGCGCCGGTAAAGGGGGAGCACTGCGCGTTGCTGCTGTTGAACCAGACGAACGTCTGCTCTGGTAATGACCTCTATTTTCCAGCCTTCTATCTCGGCGCCGACTGCTACCCAAATGCCCGAAGGATTGGCAGGGGAGGCGATTAAAGCCTTGGATGATCCCGATCCGAGAAGAATTCCCTTCAGCATCAAGGTCTCGACAGCAATAATTGGAATGGGTGGTTCGGCTGGCTGAGGAGCAATTTCAACTTTGGCCGCAGGTGCTTCGAAGGGCCTCCGCGATTCGAAGAATAGCGGCCGCGCCAAGATTGGAGCGAGGTTCATGGATGCGTTTTCGGGCGGGAACGCCGCAAGAGGCGGAAACGAAAGCTGAAACGGGGGTTCTTTCGGTTCTATGGCTGCGGTCTGGATCGGTTTCAGCAACAGGCCAAGAACCACAGCCGAAAGGAGCAGGGCGAGCAAGGCAAACATCGCGATCTGCGCGTAGACACCACGCATCATTCGGCCTTGATGCTGTCAATGCTGGTTGCGTTGAGCTGGCTTGCAGCGACGACTTCGACTCTAAGGGCAAGCAGAGGCATCCGGTCGGCGCGTTCGAGGTTCATGGGATTCGCGACAATCGTCGCTTTCTCGATGAACAAGAGCGGCACGGCCGTTTCCAAGCTTGTGAGAACATTGGCCAGGCTGTCAATGGACCCGGAAATCTCGAGCTTCAGTCCAACGAAGGTAATGCCGTGCTCTTCTCTGGCCGGAATCTCGCTTGCTCCGATGAATTGAGCGCGATGGCCAGTGACCTTCGCCTGTAGCTGCCGCCGTAACAGGGCGACCAACAGGGGAACTGTTGGAGCGTTATGCAACAGCTTGGGAGTCTGATCGGCGTGAAAGGTCTCAGACAGACGGTCTACGTCGCCAGATCGAGCGACAAGGGCCTCAAGGCGTCCGAGGGTGCGCCTATGCTCGAGGATTTGGTCACTGCGCGCCCGGTAAGACAGTGCATAAGAATAAACGCCGCCCGCGGCACCAAACAGCAAGGATAGAATAACGGCCAAAGCCAATATGCGGTGGAAAACCCCTTCTGCCGTCATGGTTTCTTCAACAAACTTGAGGTCCGCTGAGCTTGCAAGGGAATGGCAAAAGCGGCGCGTATGGTGAATTTCTCGACGCCATTCTCGGACGGTTGCGTTGTCTGATTGACGAACACCGCATTCTCGAAAGTGGAAGACGCTTCCATAAGTTCGAGAATTGCGGCCGAAGACTGGGCCGAACCTGATATCGTGACTTCACCCTTCTGAATCCGCAACTCGCTCAACCAAGCTGAATCCGGGAGCAGACCGGTCAACTCCTCCCAAACCCCGACGGCCGAGGGCATGTCCCGACGCCGATCGCGAAGCACAGCCGCCTGCCGGGCCATGTTCTCGAGTTGTGAAAGCTTGGCTCGAATGTCGCTTGCCTTCCGCCTCACCGACTCCAATTGGATAGTCAGCTCGCTGAGGGCAAGGATTTGGCGCAATTGGGCAATGGTCAGACAAGAGATTGCGCCTGCGAGCAGGGCGCAAAAAGCCGCCGTTCGGACCCTTCGTAGCCGGCGAAATGGCGGATGTTGTGCGATGACATCCCTGAGCATTTCAACACTCAGCGACTCATGAGCCTGAATGGCGACCTCGGAGGAAAAGGAAATGCGATGTGAGAAAAGAAAGTCGAGCCAAGGTTTGAGTACATCGCATCTGACTATGATGTGATCAACGACGAGTTGTGCGCCGTTGCCGATCCTGCAAGTCCAGCCCTGAAAAACCTCGTTGGCCTTGAAAGGTGTCGCACGTTCGAGATCGAGCAGCAGAATGTGTGAAATCTGTCGGCTCGCGGCGATTGGCAACGTGATCCGGCGCCTCAAAAACAGGCCTGGTCCGAGGCGAAATCTCAGTACAGGCTTCCGCCTGAAGAGAGACGGAACCCTCGTCGCCGACTGCGGCAGTAGGACTTCGGGCGCGAGCGGAACCGGGGAGTTTTTGCCGATATCCAGATCGACAAAACGGTTGCGGCCTCCGAGCGAGGGAATGCGAAGGGAGCGCCAAATGATCCCCAACTCTCTCCGCCACAAGGCGAGCAAGACGGAGCAAAATCCGAAAAGGCGGTTCAAGGGTTCTTGAATCATGCGTCATTCCCACCTTGATTGTAGGTGCAACCTGTGAGATAGAGCAACCATCTTTTACTCGTAATGATAAGTATGGCTCGTGAATCGAGAGGTGTTCCATAGGGTATTGCGTCGACAGAGGATCTGATTTCGTCAGCTATCTGGTCGAAAGCGGGCGGCTAGATGCGACAGGGGCCGCACGGGTTCGCAGCGCGACTGCCTCGGCAGCGCAATTGGTGGATGTCGTCCTACTTGAGCTTGGTCTGGTACCGGAACA
>DATBMX010000346.1:0-2492 GCA_036554625.1 Aestuariivirgaceae bacterium | reverse complement strand
GATCACGGCCTTGCCAGGCTCATCACCCGCGCGTCGGCCATCATGGGGAATGTCACAAGCGAGATTTCCCAAAGGTCGAGATGCAGGAGATGCCGCAAACCGCTGTGCCGGTCGCGGTGAGCCTTGAGCGTGCGGAAGCCGATGGAGAGCCCGTCGATGGCGCCATCGGCAAGCAGCGCTTCGATGTCGCGCACACGACGGGCACGGGTGGACAGCTCGCCTTTGACATACAGGCCCCTTTCATCTTCGCGAATTTCCAACCACGTGCCCAAGGGCTGGGCGGGATCGTGCTGGAAGAGCATGCGAACACGCGAACAGCCGCGCCGGGCAAGCGAGCCCTGAAACGCACCGCGGACAATGATGTCGCCTGCCGCGTCGGGAATGCCGAACAGGCTAGCATAGCCGGAAAAACTCATGCGTCTTGCCGTGTGATCGCTCAGGCGAGCCGATCGCCCTGCGGCAGCGGTTCGTAGCCGATGGCCGCGCGTTTCTCGTTGACTGTCAAGAAGCTCGACTGCTGCAACCGCTGCCAGAGCGCCTCGCGTTCGACGGAGAGCGCGGCGATCGAATCGGTGTCGAAGGCAATGGACAGGGAGGAACCAAAGGCGGGCGCGAGCCAACCGGTCAAGGCCTTCGCCGTGCGAGACAAGATCGGCAGGACGGCTTGCCGCCAGAAGGTGCGGTTGGCTTCCGCATAATTGGCGTAGGTGTTGTCGCCGGGAATTCCCAAAAGCATCGGCGGGACACCAAAGGCCAGGGCGACTTCACGGGCGGCTTCGTGCTTGGTTTCGATGTATTCCATGTCCTTGGGGCTGTAGCCCATCTGCTTCCAGTCGAGCCCGCCTTCAAGAACGAGCGGGCGGCCGGCGTTGGCGGCACCCTGATAGGACTGTTCGAGCTCCTGCTTGAGGCGATTGAACTGATCCTCGGTGAGATTACCGCCGCCTTCGGTGCTGCGGTAGACGAGAGCTCCCGAGGGCCTGGCGCTGTTGTCGAGGAGCGCTTTGTTCCAGGCATCGGCCTCGTTGAGGATATCGATGCCGCGCGCGGCGGCGGCAAAGGGCGAAAGCCCGTAGTGATCGCAGGTGGGATTGTAGAGCTTGAGGTGAAGGATGGGACGGACGCCATCCACCTGCTCCTGCCTGAACCTGATCGTCGAACCACCGACGGTATAGTCGAAGGCCTCGGGCCAGCCGCTCAAACCCGGAACTATTTTCATGCGGTCGGTGCGCAGGACGTAGAGCTCCCTCACCGCGCCGTTCACGGCGACCGCTTCAAGGAAAGCGTTGCCGGTGACGAGAAGCTGGCCGTAGATCGATTCAGACCAGCTCTGGCCGTCTTCAAAGGGATTGGGACGGGCGAGAAGGTCAAGCAGCGGATGAGCGGCGTGCTCGCGTTCGCCCTCGTAGAGGAGCAACGGCACGGAGGCTGCGGCCTCCGAAATCATCCGCACGCAACGATAGCCAATGGCATTTCCGGCAAAGCCTTCCTTGGCGAAGGCCTGAACATTGCGCGCGATCCATTGCGGCTGGCGGCCGGTGTAGAGGGCGATCAGCGGGGCTGCAGCGCTCTGCTTCTGCTCGAACGGGCGAGGCGCCCGCCGGCGGCGGAACAAGACAGTTCGAAAGCTCACTTGATTCCTTCGGCTAGATAAATCGCACGCGCGGCCGATGGGAGCGGCGCAGAAGCAGGTCGGTCAGTGCCCACACAAGGGCGTCCACCCGGTCGGGGCTCGTGCCGCCTACAGGTTTCAGGGTGAGCGAACACATCTCGTCCTCGAGTTCGGGAAAGGCGCCGACATGGGACACTCTTCCCTGCTCGTAGAGCGCGGCAACCGGCTCGGCGCGAAGAAACTTGCCGCGCGCTGCCCTGGCATTCCTGACCGGAACGGTCGGATCGATATTGCGCAACACCTCCATCACCAGGTTGCCGCCCTGATTGACCTCGGCGACGATCGCATCCGCCTTGCGCGCATGGTAGAGCGCTATCGCCTTCTTTGCCCATTGGCTCGGGCTCAAGCCTTGCTTCGTATGATCGTCAAGCACGTAGGCGCGCTCTTCCTCATCGATCCCGGCACAGACGATCCCGCAAGCATCGGACCTCTTGGACGCCGAGACCGGCGGATCGACGGCAACGACGATGCGGGTCAGCGGCGGGGCTGCCTTGAGGCGGCATCTGTCGATGAGATCGCGGCTGAAAAGAGCATCCGGATCCTCATCGATGAGTTCTCCCATAAGTTCCTGCCGCGCAAGCTTGGTCCCGCCGTAGAGGCGCTGCAGCTCGCGAAAAAAGGACGGGGCAAGTGGACCACGGTTGTCGCTCGTTGGCGAGCGAGTGAGAACGGTTTGGGAGTCCTGCATGAGGTCCTTGAGCAGCCGCAGCGGACGGGGGGTGGTGGTGACCGTCTGCTGCGGCCGTTCGCCAAGCCTTAGGGCAAATTGCAACATGTTCCAGGCCTGCTCGGCATACCGCCACTTGGCAAGCTCGTCGCA
>DATBMX010000332.1:0-6112 GCA_036554625.1 Aestuariivirgaceae bacterium | reverse complement strand
TCAGGAGCGCGTTGAAGGCCTGCTTCGACAGCATGTGGACTTCATCGATGATATAGACCTTGTAACGCGCCATGATCGGGCGATAGCGGACGGATTCGATAAGCTCGCGCACATCATCGATGCCGGTGCGGGAGGCTGCGTCCATCTCGATAACATCGACATGGCGCGACTCAAGTATGGCCTGGCAGTGCTCGCCCATGGCCGGCATGTCGATGCTGGGACCGGCACTTGCGCCCGGCGCCTCATAGTTGAGGGCGCGCGCAATGAGCCTCGCCGTCGTCGTCTTGCCGACGCCGCGTACGCCGGTGAGCATGTAGGCCTGGGCGATGCGGCCCAAGGCAAAGGCATTGACAAGGGTGCGAACCATCGCCTCCTGGCCGATGAGGTCGGCAAAGGTCGAAGGGCGGTATTTGCGGGCAAGAACGCGGTAGGCGTGGCCGTGCCCTGCGGCCGGCTGGTTTTCCATAGCGTCGTTCACCGGCGGCCTCATTTCCATTCAGCGAGGGGGCTCGCGCGCGGCACCGTCTGGTGGAGGTGGGAGGCTGGACGGGCGACCCGCGCCAAACTCGTTAGGGCTGCTTCCTTCCGGACCTGACCCGATTGGCAAGCGGCACGTCCGCCGCCAACCTCCCGACGACAGTATATCGCGTCCCCAAGCCCCTGTTGCAAGGCTTCCGTTCTCCCTTACAAGAAATGCATGAGCGGAAGGCAGGGCGCTAAGCCGGTGATACATGCATTCGCGGGAGGAAAGCTCGACCGCCGGGCCGAACTGCGGCAGACACGCGCGCCACGCGCGGTCGTCAAGCTTGCCGGCGACCGAGCCGTGGTGACGGGTCAGGAGGAGGGCGTGCTCAAGCTTGCGCTCTTTTCGGAAGAGGCCGGGCCCGAGGCCGTCCATCTGGGGGTTGAGGAAGACGGCACGCAGGTCATGGCGGACAGGATCCGCGAGGAGCCACTGCCGGAAGGCTGTCAGCTCATCGACCTGAGGAGCCTTGCCATGCAGGGGCTCATCGGCACGGCCGAGCTTTCGCTTCTGGCACAGGCGCGCTCGCTGCTGTTCTGGCACGAGCGGCATGGATTTTGCGCCAATTGCGGGGCGCGAACCACGCTCATGGACGCAGGCTATCGGCGCGATTGCGCGAGTTGCAAGGCGCAGCATTTCCCGCGGACCGACCCCGTCGTCATCATGACGGTGAGCGGGCCCGAAGGCGTGCTCCTGGGTCGCGGCCACGGGTTCCTGCCGAGAGTCTATTCGGCGCTCGCCGGCTTCATGGAGCCCGGCGAATCGATCGAAGAGGCAGCACTCCGGGAGATTTTCGAGGAAACGGGCATCAAGGCGCTGGAGGTGCGCTACCATTCGAGCCAGCCATGGCCCTTTCCCTCAAGCCTGATGATCGGGTGTCTCGCCCGCTGCGAGGGAGGATGCATAAGGATCGATGAGAGCGAACTTGAGGATGCGCGCTGGTTCGCGCGATCTGAGCTCGTCGCCATGCTTGCGGGCACGCATGAGGGCGGCCTCAAGGTGCCGAGGCCTGCGGCGATCGCGTATCATCTGATCAAGGCGGCCGTGGAGGAAATGTGAGCTGGCCGGGCCTTCGTCCGGCCATGACAAGGACCTCTCTCACTCCCCCATCTGCTGGTGGGCCAGGATCTCGGCGCGGTAGGGGTGAGCCTTGTAGACGCCGAGGATGCGCATGTGGCTGGTGAAGAACTGCAGCTCCTCGAGCGCCAGGCGCACGGGACGCTCCTGGGGGTGGCCCTCGATGTCGGCATAGAATTGCGTGGCGGCGAAGAGGCCTTCGAGCTGATAGGATTCGAGCTTGGTCATGTTGACGCCATTGGTGGCGAAGCCGCCCAGCGCCTTGTAGAGGGCCGCCGGCACGTTGCGGACGCGAAAAATGAAGCTGGTGACGACGGGAGCGTCTTCGGGATCGGCATCATCGGGCTCAGCGGAGAGAACGATGAAGCGCGTGGTGTTGTGTTCATCATCCTCGATGTTCGCCTTGAGAATCTCAAGCCCGTGGATCTCGCCGGCGAGGCCGGTGGCGATGGCCGCGGCGGATGGATCCTTCAAACCCGCCACCTCGCGCGCCGCACCCGCAGTATCGGCGGCGACGATGGATTGAAGCTTCAACTCGCGGATGATCCTGCGGCATTGGCCCAGCGCATGAATATGGCTGCGCACCGTCTTGATCCTGGCGAGGCTCGCGCCGGACAACCCCAGGAGCTGGTGATGCACGCGCAGGAAATGCTCAGCCACGATATAGAGCTTGGAATGAGGCATGAGGTGGTGAATGTCGGCAACGCGCCCGGCGACCGAATTGTCGATGGGGATCATGGCAAGATGCGCTTCGCCCGCGGCCACGGCGGCGAAAGCATCCTCGAAGACGCGACAGGCCAGAGGCTCATGATCGGGAAAGGCCTCCCGGCAGGCAATATGGGAGTTTGCCCCGAGCTCGCCCTGGAAGGCGATCTTCTTCTTTTCGGCAGCCACGCGCTTTCCCTCATGAACCCCGCCCCGCCAGCGCGGGAAGCTCGCGGAGTATTGGCATGGGCGAGCCCATAGTCAACGCAAGCAACAACAAAGGCTTAAGGGGCGCGGCAAATTGCTCTCTGGCGCCAGCGCTTATTGCGCGGCTTCGGCCAAATCGTTAGGTTCCGGCGCGAGCCGATCCCTGTTCGTCTTTCCCCCAATCCCGCGGAGGCATGCCCCAAGTGCCGAGAATGGACAGTTTCGAATTCAACAAGATCGCCGGAGCCGTGCTCGGCACGCTTCTCATAACATTCGGGCTCGGGATCTTGGCGGATGAACTCTTTCATGCCGAGACGCCGGAGAAGCCGGGCTTCGCCATCGCGGTGGCGGAAGGCGAAGGGACCGGGGAAGGCCAAGGCGAACAGGCGGCGGCGGTGCCGATCGCCACGCTTCTGCAGACCGCCGATCCCGCCAAGGGCGAGGCGGCGGCGAAACCCTGCGTCGCCTGCCATACATTCGAAAACGGCGGAGCGAACAAGGTCGGCCCCAATTTGTGGAGCATCGTCAACCGGCCGGCCGCATCACACGCGGGCTTCGCCTATTCCGATGCCCTCAAGGCGAAGGCGGGCCAGCCTTGGACGTTCGATGAGCTCAATGCCTTCATTCTCGACCCGCGCAAATATGCGCCGGGAACGAAGATGGCCTATGCCGGCATGAAGCGCGACGCACAGCGCGCCGACCTTCTCGCCTATCTGCGCGGGCTTTCCGACAATCCGGCGCCGCTGCCGGCTGCGCCCGCCGCCGCAGCGGAACCGGCCCAGCAGACAGGGCAGCCGCAGGAGGTTCAGCCCGAACCGGGAGAGGGCGCTGCCGACGCGCCGCCGCCGCAGCAGGCTCCGGCACAGCAAGCGCCGGAGACCAGCGCACAATAATCGAGGTTAAAAAGAATTCACGCCGCCGGTCTTCCGCCGGTGTTTCGAATTGTGGCAAATAACGTCCTACCCCATCCATCTGCCGCGGACAGGAGGATCGATGCTGCTTTCCCGCCGCTCCCTGCTCAAGCTTTCGGGCCTCGCCGGTCTTGGCGGCCTCGCAAATTTCCAGATCATTGGCGCGTCGATCGCCCGTGCGCAGGAGAAGACCTGGCGCCATGGGCTGTCGCTGTTCGGCGAGCTCAAATACCCGCCAAATTTCCCGCATTTCGACTATGTCGATCCGCAGGCGCCCAAGGGCGGCAAGCTCAGGCTCTATTCCATCGGGTCCTTCGACAGCCTCAATCCCTATACCTATCACGGCGAGGCGACTGGCATTGCCGCCAACAACGAAGCGCTGTTCACACCTTCGCTGGACGAGCCTTCCACCGAGTATGGGCTGATCGCCGAAGCGGCGGCGCATCCGGAGGATTATTCGCAGGTGACCTATCGGCTCAGGCCCGAGGCGCGTTTTCACGACGGCAAGGCGATCAGCGTCGACGACGTGATCTGGTCGATGGAAACGCTCAAGAAAACGCACCCCTTCTATGTCGCCTATTACAAGAACGTGACCCGGGTCGAGCAAACAGGCGAAAGGGAAGCGACCTTCCTGTTCTCGGAGAAAGGCAACAGGGAGCTTCCGCACATCGTCGGGCAATTGCCGGCGTTGCCCAAGCATTGGTGGACAGGGACCGCCGCCAACGGCAAGGCGCGCACCATCGAGGCGACGACGCTCGAGATTCCACTCGGCTCCGGCGTCTACAAATGCGTTGAAGTGAAGCCCGGCGCGTTCATAAGGCTCAAGCGCACGGAAGACTACTGGGGCAAGGATCTGCCGGTGAATGTGGGCCAAGACAATTTCGACGAGATCACCTACGAATTTTATCTCGACATGAATATCGCCTTCCAGGCCTTCAAGGCCGACCGCTACGACTTCCGGCTCGAGAACACCGCGAAGAACTGGGCGACGGGTTATAATTTTCCTGCTGTGCAGGCAAAGAAGGTCATTCTCGAGAAGATCAAGACCAAGAACGCCGAGCCGATGCAGTGCTTCGTCCTGAATCTGCGCAAGGCCAAGTATCAGGACCCGCGGGTGAGGCTCGCCTTCAACTACGCTTTCGATTTCGAGTGGGCCAATGCCAATCTGTTCTACGGCGAATACACGCGCACGGCGAGCTTCTTCGCCAATTCGGAACTTGCCGCAACGGGCCTGCCTTCGGAACTCGAGCTCATTTTCCTTAATGAGGTGAAGGACAAGGTGCCGCCGGAAGCGTTCACCCAGGAGTTCAAGAACCCGGCGAGCGGCGACCGCACGCAGAGGCGCAACAATCTGAGAGCGGCGGCGAAGCTCCTGCAGGAGGCAGGCTGGACGCAGCAGGGCGGGGCGACGGTGCTCAAGAACGAGATCGGCGAGATTCTCGCCGCCGAAATCATCCTCGATGATCCGTCGCTCGAACGCATCGTCATCCCCTATACGGAGGAACTGAAGAAGCTCGGCATACAAGCAATCGTCAGGCCGCTGGACAGCGCGCAGTTCACACGGCGCGTCCAGGATTTCGACTTCGACATTATCTGGACGAGCTGGCCTCAGTCGCTATCGCCCGGCAATGAGCAGCGCGAGTTCTGGGGGTCGGAAGCCGCCGACCGCAAGGGCAGCCGCAATTATGCCGGCATCAAGAATGCGGCCATCGATCACCTGATCGAAAGGCTGATCTATGCCAAGTCGCGCGAGGAACTGGTGGCGGCGACAAAGGCGCTCGACCGGGTGCTGCTGTGGAACCATTATGTCGTGCCCATGTGGCATGTGCCCTATGAACGCGTGGCGCGCTGGGACCGCTTCGGCAAGCCGGAGAAGCTTCCGGACTATTCAATAGGCTTTCCCACGGTCTGGTGGTGGGACGAGGCGCGAGCGCAGAAGGTCGGCCGAGGATGACGAGACTGAGAAGCATCGCATTCGCCGCCGCCATCACTGCGGCGACGGCGGTCCAGGCTGAGTCCCGGCACGGGGAGTCAATCTTCGGCGATCTCAAATACTCGCCCGATTTTCAGCATTTCGACTATGCCGATCCCAATGCGCCGAAGGGGGGACGGCTGGTGACCATCGGTCCGGCGGGCATCACGACGTTCGACAGCTTCAACGGCTTCATTCTCAGGGGCGACGCGGCGCAAGGGCTCGATCTCGTTTTCGACACGCTGATGGTGCGGGCGATGGACGAGCCCGACGCCATGTATGGGCTGGTGGCGAAGACCGTGGAGGTGGCGGCGGACAAGAAGTCGGCCGCCTTCGACCTAAGGGAGCAGGCGAAATTCGCCGACGGCACGGCGCTCACGGCGGAAGACGTGTGCGACAGCTTCCGGCTGCTCAAGACGGAAGGGCATGAGCGCATCCGCATCACGATCCATGACGTGAAGGCGTGCGAAGTCCAGTCGCCGACAAAGGTGCGCTACCAGTTCGAGGGCGAGAACACGCGCGACCTGCCGCTCGTGGTGGCGGGGCTGCCGATCTTCTCCAAGGCCTATTACCAGACGCATGATTTCTCGAAGTCGACGCTCGAGCCGCCGCTCGGATCGGGACCCTACAAGATCGGACCGTTTCGGCAGGGACAATATGTGACCTATGTGCGGCGAGACGATTATTGGGGCAAGGATCTGCCGGTCAATCGCGGGC
>DATBMX010000322.1:0-2372 GCA_036554625.1 Aestuariivirgaceae bacterium | reverse complement strand
ATCGCCCGCCGCGGTTCCGGCGCGTGGAAGGGCAACAGACGAATGCCGTCGGAGGCGTGAATCTCGCTGGCGATGGCCATCTCCGGCAGGAGCGTGACGCCGTAGCCATTGGCCACCATCTGCACGATAGTCGTGAGGCTCGACGCGCCGAAGCTCTCGCGCGCCTCGGGCGTCACCATGCGGCAATAGGAGAGCGCCTGGTCGCGCAGGCAATGCCCCTCCTCGAGCAGAAGGAGACGATCGTCCGCAAGCATCGCCGTGCTCGCGTGGCTCTGCCGCCGATTGGCCTGCGAGGCCTTCATGGCGAGAACGAAGCGGTCGTCGAACAGGTGGAACGTCTCGACATCGGGGTCGTCGATCGGCAACGCCACGACAATGAGATCGAGATCGCCGGCCACCAATTCGTGCACGAGATTTGCCGTCACGGTCTCGCGGAGCTGGAGGCTGAGCCCGGGAAAGCGCCGTTGCAGCTCCGGCAGCGCCGCGGGCAAGAGATAGGGCGCGATCGAAGGAATGGCGCCGAGCTTCAACACGCCTGCAAGCACCCCCTCTTGATGCTTGGCGTAGTCGAGGAGGTCGCGCACCGCCGCCAGAATGGTGCGGGCGCGCTTGGCGATCTCCTCGCCCTGCTCGGTGAGCTCGACGCCCGACTTGCGCCGTTCGACCAGGCTCACCTTGAGCTCGTCCTCGAGCTCCTTGATCTGCATGCTCATGGCGGGCTGGCTGATGGCGCACGCCTCGGCGGCGTGGCCGAAATGGCGGGTTTCCGCCAATGAGTCGAGGTAACGGAGCTGTCGAAGCGAGACCATGACGATAAGGTGAGCTTATCCTCTACATAAAAAAATACGATTGGAAATTATCATAGCGGGCCAGGATACTCAAAGACGCCGGGGCAGGCCCTTCAGTCCGGGTTCGCAAACGTCTGACTGGCTTGGCCGGCGCTTGGACCCTATTCGTTGAAGGAGAGCTGGAATGCGTGAGTGGCAAAAGCCGACGATTGACGAGACGGAATCCGGCATGGAAGTGACGAGCTACCTGCCGGCAGAGCTGGATCGCGCTTAAGATCCGCTCGCACATCTCGGAAGAAGCAAACGGCGACCCGGAGCAATCGGGTCGCCGTTTCGCTTTTGGCGGAGTGCAGCCAGTGGAGCCTGCCGTTCAGATTTTCTTAATGTGGTTTCCACATGGCGTTCATGCGCGGATCATGCGACTCGCGGCCGGGCTTCCTATATCTAGCGTATGGGATTGCGCGCTTTGAGCCGGCGGCCCAGTTGACCCGTATCAAGGGCCGGAATTCCAGGGAGGACTACCCAGAGACTTCGTCTAAACTGGGTAGCAAGAGGTAACGCCATGACCAAGATCATGAGCCCCGAGGAGCTGGAGCAGGAGCTTCGCGCCATCGGCGCCGAGCGCTATCACGACAAGCATCCGTTCCATAAGCTGCTTCACGGCGGCAAGCTGAACAAGGGCCAGGTGCAGGCTTGGGCGCTCAACCGCTACTGTTATCAGTCGGCGGTGCCGCGCAAGGACGCGGCCCTCATGAGCCGGTGCCACGATCGTCAACTCCGCCGAGACTGGATTCACCGCATCATGGACCATGACGGCTTCGGCAAGGAGGAAGGCGGCATCGAGCGCTGGCTGGTTCTCACCGACGGGCTCGGGCTCGACCGCGACTACGTCGTCTCGATGAAGGGGGCCCTGCCCGAGACCCGCTTCGCGGTCGAGGCTTACGTCAATTTCGTGCGCGAGAAGACCCTGGTCGAGGCGGTCGCCTCCTCGCTCACCGAGCTGTTCGCGCCCAAGATTCACAAGGAGCGCATCTCGGGCATGCTCGAGAATTACGATTTCATCAGCGACGAGGTCATGGCCTATTTCAGGCGCCGCCTGACCCAGGCGCCGGACGACGCCCAATTCGCGCTCGACTATGTCAAGCGCAACGCGCGCACGCCTGAGGCGCAGGCCGCCGCTCTCGATGCGCTGCGATTCAAATGCAACGTATTGTGGGCGCAGCTCGATGCGCTTCACTACGCCTATGTCGAGCCCGGGCTGGTCCCGCCCGGCGCTTTCGTTCCGGGCAGATCATGAGCGAAACCGCCTCTCCTGCTCGCCTCATTGTCGGACGGGAGACGCGGCCGCATTTGCCGACTTATCTGAAGCTCCGCCACGACGCGGGGCGGGACCGCTGGATTCTGTTGGCGCCCGAGCGGGTGCTGACGCCCGATCAAACCGCCGTCGCCGTGCTCAAGCTCTGCGACGGCAACAGGACCGTGGACGAGATCGTGACGGTCCTCGCCAAGGAGTATTCGGCGCCGGCGGAGGTGATCCGCACCGATGTGCTCGATTTGCTCCAAGGCCTGGCTGACAAGGGATAC
>DATBMX010000304.1:0-3573 GCA_036554625.1 Aestuariivirgaceae bacterium | reverse complement strand
CTATGGACACGCAGGTTGACTCTATGCGCAGCCGCCAAAGGAGTGCGCGCCCATGAAAGCTTGGTTCGAATCAGCGCCCCAGCTCATTGACGTCGCAATGGGCAGGGCTCCGGCCGATCTTGTCCTTCGCGCCGGCCGCTGGGTCAATGTGCATTCGGGCGAAGTCATTCCTTCGACCGACGTCGCCATCGCCGCCGGGCGATTTGCCTATGTCGGTCCAGATGCGTCTCATTGCATTGGCGACTCGACCCGGCTGATCGAGGCGGACGGCCGCTACCTCGTCCCCGGCCTCTGCGACGGGCACATGCATGTCGAGAGCGGCATGCTGACCGTCACCGAATTTGCCCGCGCCGTCATTCCGCATGGCACGACCACCATGTTTATCGACCCGCACGAGATTGCCAATGTGCTGGGCATGGCGGGCGTGAAACTGATGCACGATGAAGCCCTGCATCTTCCCATAAGCGTCTATGTCCAAATGCCGAGCTGCGTGCCGAGCGCGCCGGGGCTGGAGAATGCCGGCGCCGCTCTGGGGGCGGAAGAGGTCAAAGCGGCCATGTCCTGGCCGAACATCGTTGGCCTGGGCGAGATGATGAATTTCCCGGGTGTCGCCGCCAAGGATGCGAACATGCTGAGCGAGATCGCCGCCGCGCAGGCGGCGGGCAAGGTCGTCGGCGGCCATTATGCTTCGCCGGATCTGGGCTTGCCCTTTCACGCCTATGTGGCCGGCGGACCGGCCGATGACCATGAAGGAACGCGGCTCGAGGATGCCATCGCACGCGTGCGCCAGGGAATGCGCGCCATGCTCAGACTGGGCTCCGCCTGGTATGACGTCGCGGCCCAGATCAAGGCCGTCACTGAGCAGGGGCTCGACTCCCGCAACTTCATCCTGTGCACCGACGACAGCCATTCGGGCACGCTGGTCAACGAGGGCCACATGAACCGCGTGGTTCGCCATGCCATTGCGCAGGGCTTGAAGCCTGTCACGGCGATTCAGATGGCGACGATCAATACGGCTCAGCATTTCGGCCTCGAAAGAGAGCTGGGGGCGATCGCTCCAGGGCGGCGTGCCGACCTTATCCTCACCTCCGATCTGGCCTTGCTTCCGATTGAGATGGTGATCGCCCGCGGCCGCGTTCTGGCCGAGGGAGGTCGCCTGGTGGCCCACCTTCCCTCCTTTGAGTATCCGGCGCAGGCGCGCCAGACGGTGAGGCTCGGGCGCACGCTGAGCGCCTCCGACTTCGACATCGCCGCACCTGACGGCGCAGCCGAGGTGACGGCGCGCGTCATAGGGATCATCGAGAACCAGGCGCCGACCCGCGCTCTTGAGCGCCGCCTCAAGGTGAGGCAGGGCATCGTCCAAATCGATCTTCCCGCCGATGTATGCCAGGTGGCCTTGGTCGAACGCCATCGCGGCACGGGCAGGGTAACCAATGGCTTTGTGTCGGGCTTCGGCTACAAGGAGCCCTGTGCGGTCGCGAGCACAGTCGCCCATGACAGCCACCACATGATCGTCGTCGGAACGGACAAGAGCGACATGGCGGCGGCCGCAAACAAGCTAGGCGAAGCAGGGGGAGGCATCATTGTCGTAAGCAGGGGCGAGACATTGGCGATGGTCGAGCTGCCCATCGCCGGCCTGATGTCGGACGAGCGCGCCGAAGTGATGGCTGCCAAGACAAGCCGCCTGATTGAGGCCATGCGTCGCTGCGGCTGCGCCCTGAACAATGCCTATATGCAGCATTCGCTTCTGGCGCTCGTCGTCATCCCGGAGCTGAGGATCTCTGATATCGGCCTCATCGACGTCTCTCGGTTCGCCAAGACCGAGGTGCTGGTTGGCTGAGCCTTCTCAGCCCTTCACCACGCCTTCCATCAGTCCCTTGAAGAACAGCTTCTGTGCGAAGGTGAAAGCGACGAGCCCGGGCGTAACGACCAGAACATAGACCGCGGCGAGAGCCGGCCACGACCACTGTCCGAGCCCGCCCTGGGCGCCGGCCAGGACAACGGGCATCGTACGCACGACCTGATCGTTGGTGAGTGTCGTGCATAGAAGAAACTCGCCCCATGCCGTGACGAAGTTGACGATGAAGACGACCACCAGCCCGTTTCGCACCATCGGCAGGCCTACCATCCAAAGCGTTCGCCATGGACCGGCGCCGTCCACTTTCGCCGCCTCGATCAGCTCGTGCGGCACCAGCTGGAACACACTGCGCATGATCAGCACGCTTATCGCCAGGTTCAATGTGACATAGGGAAGGATTAGGCCGCTCGTGCTGTTGATCAGGTCGAGATAATCCTGAATTTCGTAGATGCTGATGATCGAAACCACGCGAGTCGGGAAATACAGCGATATGAGAAGCATCGCCACGATGATGCCGCCGCCGCGGGGTCGCAGATGAACCAGCGCATAGCCTGCAAGCACGGCGCAGAAGGTCGTGAGCAGCACCGTGCCGGTTGTGACATAGATGCTGTTCAGCAGGTTGATGGGCAGCGTATCGATTTTTTCGAAGACGTAGCTGTAATGGGTGAAGTCGAACTTCCTCGGCCAGAATTCGCCGCGCATCGAATCGGGACGCGATTTGATCGACATCATGAACACCCAGGCAAGCGGCAGGAGGATGATGATCATGAACAGATTGATAACCGCATGGCGGATGATGTCAGGCCGGTTCTGGTTGAACCAGTTTCGCTGCGGTCGCGCCGCGACAAGCGGTTCCGAGGGGAGCACTCCGCGATGTTCGGCCTCGAGAGTCATGAGTTCATATCAGCCTTTGGGTCGGAAGATGCGCAGCAGCAAAACCATCACGAACATCATCGCGATCGCCCCGATCATGCCTATGGCCGCAGCGAAGCCCTGCCGCCACAGTCCGAGCTTGAACGCCTGGTCGTACATGAAAATGGTCCAGGTGTAGGTCGGTGAGGCGCGGTTGAAGCCGCCGAAGATCAGATATTCGTCGATCACCGCCATGGCCGTGCCAAAGCGCAACACCACCAGGATCATCATGATCGGGGCGAGCCGCGGACGGATGACATGCCAGAAGACCTGCCATTCATTTGCCCCGTCGATGCGCGCCGCTTCCGGCAATTCCTTCGGTATGGCGGCGAGGCCGGCGAGGAAGAAGATGGTGTGGTAGCCGAGGCCCCACCACCATTCCATGATCGCCACCGCAGGCAGGGTCAGCGGCGTTCCGCCCAGCCACTGCGGAGCATTCTGCAAGGTGAAGAGGCCGAGGATCTCTACCAGGAAGTGATTGATGGGTCCCACTTGATAGTTGTACATCCACTTCCACAGCACGAACACCAGCGTGCTCGGGATCACCGCTGGGATGAGCAGCACGACCCGATAGAGAGTGGCCAGCCGGGGATTCGTCACCCGGTCGACGAGAATCGCAAGAAGCAGCGGCAGGATGATCGTTCCCGGAAGGAACATGATGGTGAACAGCGCCGCACGCCACAGGCTCCGCCACATGAGCGGGTCGTTGAATGCCGCGATGTAGTTGTCGAACCAGATCCATTTCGCCGGTTCGTTGGAAAGATACTGGAAGTCTGTGAAGCTGATCCACAGGACGCGAACAA
>DATBMX010000381.1:0-3344 GCA_036554625.1 Aestuariivirgaceae bacterium | reverse complement strand
CGACGCTCCGCGGCTACGAGGAATTAAGCAGCATAGGCTGGGGAATCAACGCGTTCTTCGCGAAGCGCGCTTCCGCGCGCCTCGCCATCGGCTACGCCCTCAACGATCTTCCCCTGGAACCCCGCCGCTACGCCGTCAACTTGCAGGTCGTGGTGAGCGTGTTCTAGGCGAGCCGGGGCGAGGGAGCCGGGCTGGGAACCGGTCGCCTACGGTACCTCGCATCAGCAGCTGAAGTGGCTGAATCTCAGCCATTGCTGCGTCTTATCTCCGAAACGTGGCGGTATCGGTCGGGCCGGAAGCGGGTAATGCCGAATTCAACAGGTCCGCGCTCCTGCGAGATGAAGAGCCGCTCGATTTGAAGCAGCGGAGCGCCGCGTTTTACCTGGAGAATCTTGCATACTTCGCCTTTGGCGGCGACTGCGGTCAACCACTGTGTTGCGCGGACGATTCGCACTCCAGCATGCTTTTCCATTGCTTCGAGCATTGGAATGCGCGTCAAGTCAGCGCTCATGACTGAGCGGCCCACATCCAGCAGGAGGAAGTTCCGCTGATACGCGAGCGGTCCCGCTGCGGAAGCCCGTACGCCGCGGATCTCCATGACGGGCGAGCCTGGCGCCATGTGAAGCGCCTTGGCGACGTCCTCCGGAACAGAGACTTCGGCGTGGCTCAATATTTCGAGTCGGGTTCTTATGCCATAGGACACGAGGTCTTCAAGCGATCCGATCGCCCATTCCTCCTTCGGCTCCGGCGGCTGCCGGACGAAGGTTCCTTTACCCGGCACGCGGGTGATCAGCCCTTCGAATTCAAGCGCCTGCATGGCTTGGCGAACGACCGTGCGGCTCACTTCGTATGACTTGGTGAGCTCCAATTCTGTCGGGAGCTGACTCTCCGCCGGCAGATCACCCTTAAGAATGCGGTTGCGAAGAATCGAGGCGACCTGGCGATGGCGGGCCACGCCGTTTTGTAGGAGGGCCATTGACATAATGTAATAACATTAGTACGTTTGGTCAAAGGACGGGGGTGGGCTTGGATGACACGCGGCGAGGCCGCGGGCGCTAGCGGTCGCCACACTCGCACATACACGAACTCGAACTGGCAAGAGGGCGGCACGTAATGAAACCCACCGCACGTCGCAGCCGTACGTCAATCCGCTCCGATATTGGCTGGAGTACGCATGACCGAATCGGCGTCATGGGATACGACCTGGTCAACGAGCTCATCGGCAAGATCAACTTTGGTGACATGAGTTTTTTGATGATCACCGGCCGATTGCCGAATAAGCGTGAATCCCACATGTTCAACGCCATGCTCGTGACGTCCGTCGAGCATGGCATCGTGCCGTCGGCCCTGGCCACCCGCATGACCTGGGCAGGGGCTCCGGAGTCCCTCCAAGGAGCGGTTGCCGCAGGCCTTCTCGGCTTAGGAACCGTATTCAACGGAACGACAGAAGGTGCGGCCAAGATGCTGAAGGCAGCGCTACCCGCTCCCGACGCCAAGCTGTCGCTGTCGGAATTGGCCGACAAAGTTGTCCGTGAAAGGCACCAAGCCGGCCGGGTGATCCCCGGGATAGGGCACCCGATCCACAAGCCTGTGGACCCGCGAGCCGCGCGCTTGCTCACCATCGCGCGCGCGGATGGTTTTTCCGGCAACTATGTGAAGTTGATGCAGCTGATCCAAAAGAAAGCCGAACAGGTTTACGACAAGGTGCTGCCGATGAACTCGACCGGCGCAAAGGCCGCCATCTGCTGCGAAATGGGTTTACCGCCGGTAATCACGCGCGGCCTTGGTGTTCTATCCCGTGCCGCCGGCCTGGTTGGTCACGTTCTCGAAGAAAGCCGCAATCCGATGGCGCTAGAGATCTGGCATCGCGTTGAAGACGAGGCATCCCGGCACGTCCGCGGCCGCTTTCCGAAGCAAGGGAGAAGAAAAGGGAAGGAACGAAAATGACTGAAAAGCCGCAACGCAACTTGGCTTCGCCGCTCGATCTCCAGGTCATCGACAGGGTTGCAGTGCTTACATTCAACCGCCCAGAGGCGATGAATGCCATGGATCCCGAGATGTTTGCCGCCTTTCGCGACGCGCTGAAACGCATTGCCATCGACGACCAAATCCTGGTTGCCATTATCACCGCGGAAGGAGACCGCTCGTTCTCCACGGGCTCGGATCTGAAGAAAACCTTTCCGCCACAGGAGAGTTTCGCCGAGCTGGCGTTCGGCCGTCCCGGTGCAGACACCATGGATATCTTCGCTGGCATTGAGACGCCCAAGCCTCTAATTGCCGCCGTCAATGGCATTGCAGTGGCAGGAGGTCTCGAGATCGCGCTCTTCTGCGACATCCGCATCTGCTCGAGCAACGCGCGCTTCGGGCTCGCGGAGGTGCGAATTGGCTCCATACCGGGTGCAGGTGGAACTCAACGCTTGCCCCGTGCCGTGGGTCTATCTGACGCCATGCTGATCCTGCTTACCGGCGATCAGTTTGATGCTGCCGAGGCGCTTCGCATGGGTCTCGTGAGCAAAGTAGTGGAGCGATCCGAGCTTATGAACACGGCCATGTCGATTGCCAACCGCATCAAAGCGAATGCTCCGCTTTCGGTTCGAGCGATCAAGCGCGTGGTGTACGAGGGCCTGGACATGCCGTTGCAGAACGCACTGAAGGTCGAACGCTACGTCTGGGGCACGCTCAGAAACACCGAAGACCGCATTGAAGGCCGCAAGGCGTTCGCTGAAAAGCGGCCACCGATTTACAAGGGCAAGTAACCGAGTGGACAGGGAGGAAACGTGGTCAATCGACTAATGAAGATAGTGGGTCTTGTCGTCGCAGCGGCGAGCGTTGCGGCGATCGCGTTGCCCGCGCAGGGGCAAGGTCTTCCGGAAAAGATTCAGATTCTCGTCGGCGTTGCCGCCGGCGGTCCGAACGACTCGATCGCAAGGATGGTTGCAGATCGACTTCGGGCCAAAAAGGGCATTACTGCGATAGTGGAAAATCGCACTGGAGCCAACGGACTAATTGCGGCGACTGCACTCATCAAATCGCCTCCGAATGGCCAGACGATCCTGATCATGTCTCAGGGTCTCGCCACCATTAGCCCGCATCTTTCGAAGATGCCGTTCGATCCCCTGAACGATCTGACGCCGATCGCTGGCCTGGCCACTACGGACGTCGGGTTCTGCGTGGCGAACAAGATCCCCGCGGAAAATCTGAAGGATTTCGTGACGTACGCCCGGAATGCCTCGAAGCCGGTGACCTTCGGCGCTGCGGGCATTGGCAACGTCACTCACCTCCTCCTAGAGCGCTTGAAGGATGTGGCGAAGATTCCCTACACCTTGGTGGTCTACAAGGGCATT
>DATBMX010000380.1:0-2357 GCA_036554625.1 Aestuariivirgaceae bacterium | reverse complement strand
ACCCACTTGCAGCATGAACTGCAGCAGATCGGGCAGGACATGGCCGGTGGCGCGAATTTCACCGGTGAAACCATCAAGCCGAAGCTGGCGTGCAATGGAGAAAGATCGTCCGTCGTTGAAGACGGGGAAGTTAAGAATGATCAGCGCAAGCCTTGGCAGATAGAGCGACAGGGATGCCGCCTTTTCGCTGTTCGGAAAAAGGACGCCAAGTCGGCCATCGTGCTTCACGAGGTTGTCCCAGTCACGGCTGAGACGTGCCCAGGAGACAGCAATGTCGCCCTGCTGCGGAAGGGACTCTTCATCTTGGAGCACTGTCCAGTCATCCGCGATAAAGCCCTGCAGCTTAAGCAGAGGCATAGAGCGCCTCCTTGAACGGCTGCGCACCAAGGCGGCGATAGGCGTCAAGAAAGGGCTCGTCCTTGCTCGTACGCAGTTTCAGATAGGTATTGACGATCTTCTCGATGGCTTCGGGAACCTGCTCGGCAGCGAAACCCGGACCAATGATTTGCCCGATCGATGCGCTTTCCGATGAAGAGCCTCCAAGCGTGATCTGGTAAAATTCCTCACCGCGCTTGTCCAAGCCCAGGATGCCGATATGGCCGACGTGATGGTGGCCGCACGCATTGATGCAGCCGGAAATATTGATTTTGAGAGGGCCGATCTCCTCCTGTTGTGCAAGATCGGCAAAGCGCCTTGAAATTCCCTGTGCAATGGGAATTGAACGCGCAGTTGCGAGGGCGCAATAATCAAGGCCCGGGCAGGCGATGATGTCGCCGGCTAGGCCGATGTTTGCTGCAGCAAGGTCATGAGCCCTCAGTACCTTCCAGATCGTGTAGAGATGTCCGCGCTCGACATGCGGCAGAACGAGATTCTGATGATGACTGACGCGCAACTCGTCAAATGAGTAGCGCCGAGCGAGATCGCCAACGGCACGCATCTGGTCAGCGGTGGCGTCGCCTGGAATTCCACCTTCGGGCTTCAGGGAGATGTTGACGATCGCATAGCCCCGTATCCTGTGAGGGGCGACGTTGATTTTGACCCATTGGGCGAAGTCGCGATCCTTGATGCGGGCTTCCTCGAACTCGGGCGACCAGCGACCCAAGGCGGCGAACTTCGGCGGGGTGAAGTAGACCTCGATGCGGCGAAGCTCGCGCTGGTCAACTTCTATCTCGGAGTAACGCTTCTTCGCGTATTCAGCCTCCACCTGACGTTTGAATTCCTCCGCTCCAAGCTCGTGGACGAGGATCTTGATGCGTGCCTTGAACTTGTTGTCGCGCCGACCATAGAGATTGTACACGCGCATGATGGCTTCGAGATAAGGAAGCAGTTCTGCCTCCGGCAAGAAGTCGCGTACTGCAATTCCCACGGCCGGCGTGCGCCCCTGTCCTCCGCCGACGATCACTTCCCAGCCTCGTTCGCCACTGTCATTGGCGTGCATGCGTAAGCCGATATCGTGCACCTTCACGGCTGCTCGGTCGTTAGGCGCTCCTGTGACTGCAATCTTGAACTTGCGCGGCAAATAGGAGAATTCTGGATGCAGGCTCGACCATTGGCGCAAGAGCTCGGCCACCGGACGGGGGTCTGCCAGCTCATCGGCGGCTGCGCCTGCCCAGTGATCGGTCGTAACGTTGCGAATGCAGTTGCCGGAGGTCTGGATGGCATGCATCTCCACTTCGGCCAGCGCGGCGAGAATATCCGCTGCGTCCTCGAGCTTGGTCCAATTGAATTGAATGTTCTGCCGCGTGGTAAAGTGACCGTAGCCGCGATCCCATTTCTCTGCGATGTCGGCGAGCCTGTTCATCTGGCGCGAGTTAAGCGTGCCATAGGGAATGGCAATGCGAAGCATATAGGCGTGGAGCTGCAGATAAAGACCGTTCATCAACCTTAAAGGGCGGAATTCGTCTTCCGTGAGATCTCCGGCAAGGCGTCGTGCTGCCTGATCGCGAAACTGGCTGACGCGGTCGGCAACGAAACGGTGATCAAATTCGTCGTAGCGATACATAAGATCCTCTAGCGATGAATGGCGGCAAAACCGCCACCCACGCCTTCCGCCTGCTTGCCAAGATCAAGCCTGACGGTAGGCCCGAGGGTGCGAATTCGCTCCCGAATATGCAAAGCAAGCACGCGGCCATCCCGGCGCTCGGCCTCGAACAGGTAGCTGCCGGTAACAATGTTCGCCAACTCCGCCTCTCGCCCGCGTGCTTCCAAAGCTTTGAATGCATCGGGCTCCTGTGCGAGCGCAGCCTCATCGACAGACAGACTCCAGTCGCCCGCACGCGTGAGAAAAACGACCTCGCCATCGGCCAGCCGGTTCGCTGTCAATACCTGTCCCTTTTGCACGCCGCTCATGAGGCGAG
>DATBMX010000376.1:0-12871 GCA_036554625.1 Aestuariivirgaceae bacterium | reverse complement strand
ATCAAACGCTGCGCGGCGAGCTCGGGCACATGACGTATGACGACACGTTTCATGGCCGGCGCACCATGACGATAGTCGGGATTGGCTTCGAGCATCACCGTCTCATTGGGCTTCCACGACTTCAGTACGAATGGGCCTGATCCGGCCGAATTGGTCTTGAGCCACGCATAGCCGAGATCGCCATTCGTTTCGTGCTCGAGAACCAGCTTTCTGTCCACAACCGAGCCGACGCCGGCCGAAAGACAGTTCAGAACAAAAGTCGGAGCGAAGTCCTCCGTGATGGTGAGATCGACGGTCAGTTCGTCCTTTGCCTTGACCAAATCCTTGACATTCTCCGCAGTCCAGCCGAGCTGTGAGAAGATGAATGCCGGCGTCTTGTTGAGGATGATGACGCGCTGAATGGAAAATGCGACGTCTTCGGCAGTGAGCGGATTGCCCGAGTGGAATTTTTGGCCGGAGCGAATTTTCAGCGTGATGGTTTTGCCATCCTCACTCGCCGTGTGACTCTCTGCTACGCCCGGGACGAGAGTTTGCGTGTCCTCCGCTTCATAGGTCATGATTCGATCGTAGACATTGGCGATCACCTCGCCGCCCGAGAACTCGAACACCTCAGCCGGATCGAGAGTGATGATGTCATCGATCTGCTTCGCAATGACGAGAGTGTCTTTCGGCGTCTCCGCGGTCGCGGGCCCAGCCAAAACACCGAGGCCCATGGCGCCCGCTATCAAAAGCAGCTTTGTGAACCTAATCACGATACTCCTCCCTATGGTGGCGCGCTCGCTCGGCGAGCATCCCAAGAGACTTTGGCTCACCGCGGCGCGCGTCCAACAAAATATCGCAAGAAACCAGGGGCCAAGCAATGAGGTGGTGTGAAATCGCGTCTCCGCAGTGCCGGCATTTGGCCAGTCCGGCCAATGACCTCAGGCGCTGAGGGCGGAGCGGAGAGGCTCGCCGGCGCCGTCGCTCATTTCCAGCGTGCGCGGCAGTCTTTGGGCGGCGACGAAGATGTCATAGCAGAGGATCATGCTGGCGAGGCGGCCGCCATACGACAAAGGCAGGCGCAGCCAGAATTGCACCAGATGGTCCTTGTCGAGGCCTGGGGCGCGGATGACACCCTGGGCCGGGCGGAAGGTCGATTGAATGTGATCGTAAACCGCCTGCCAATAGGGCCGCTTGTCGCCCCAATCGATCTCGTCGAGATGGAGACCGGTAATCTCGCGATCATAGATGTCGCGCAGCCGCGTTCCGGCCAAGCGCACCTTCAACCGGCTGCCGACACGCTCGAGAAGGCTGACATTGGGAAGAAGGCGAGGAAAATGCGCGGGACTTATATCTCCGCGCGCGGGCATTGCCCGGCCCGCCGCTGACTCGGCCCAATAGTCGTAGAGCTGCCGCTGCTCGGCAATGACCAGCTGGGCCCGAAAGGCCACATTCGATGAGTCCGTCAACACCCGCCGCCCCATTTGGCGAATCGCTCTTTGCGTTCGCCCCATCCTTATGGGGTGATCAAAGGAAAGTGGCAAGAGTAGGCGAGCCACACCGGCGGCGCGACATCTCAAGATCCTAAAGGCTCAGGACTTTCTGCGCCGGCGACCCAGGCCGATCTTCTTTGCGAGGACCGAACGCGCGGCGGCGTATTTCGGCGCAACCATGGGATAATCCGCGGGCAATCCCCATTTCTCGCGATATTGCGTGGGCGACAGATCGTAGTGCGTGCGCAAGTGACGCTTGAGAGACTTGAACTTCTTGCCGTCCTCCAGGCAGATCAAATAATCATCGTGGACGGACTTCTTGACCGGAACGGCCGGCTTGAGATCACCCATAATCAAGGGGCTGCGGCCTGAGCCATTGGCGTTATCACAGAGGGCGCGATAGACATCGCTAATGACGATGCGAAGGTCGGAAGGCGGTATTGGGTTCCTGCCGACGAATGCCGCCACAATGTCAGCAGTCAGCGCGAGTATTTCAGGCTTATTTTCCATTAGTCTCAAATCTCCGGTCCATGAAATTCAACCATTGATTACATTCTGGCCTTTCACTCAATTTTATCTTGTGGCGACAGTCAAGTACATCTTTGAAAAATCTTCTTCGACAGGCGCGATGCAGCTGCAACCTGCAATAGATTGAATACTCTTCAAAATAGCAGATCAGGATTGTCAGACGCCAAGGGCGGCATAGGGGCCGGTGCGCGACACCGCCCAGTCCCAATAGGTCAACAGCACCCGCGCCTTGTTGAAGGAGAGGCATTCAAAGAAGCTCTGCAGCTCGGCGGCGCTGCTGCGGGGGCGAACAAGATTGTTCGTCGAAGACAAGAGCTGCGACAGGAGCTGCTCGAATTGGGCGCGGCTTGCGCCAGCTGCCTTGAGAGCGACGGTCAATGGCTCGCCCTGCGCGTCGGCGAGGATGCGACGAGCCGTTTGAGGGGCAATTCCCAACAGCGACGACATGAGCGCCTCGGCAGCGACGCCGTTGGTGCCGCCAAGGGAGTCGATCAGCCGCTCGATCTCTTCGGGCCGCGCAAAACGATGAGTCGCTTCCTCGGGCTGATCGGAGTCCATGCGCAGGGTGAGCTTGAGAATGCGGTTGAGGGTGGTCGAGTCGGTGAGGAAGCGCGAGATCACGTAGCGGCGCAATTCCACGGGCAGGACCCAAAAGAGCTCGAAGGCAACGGGTGCTGGAAGATCGGACCGCGTGGCGAGCGGCGCCTGGAGGGCCGGATGGGCTCTCGCCATCTCGTTCAGCTTGTAAAAGGCCTCATGTGAAATGGTGGCGCCCGGATTGCGCACGAGCGTCAGCACGACGGAAGGATCGTCCGTGGCAATGAGTGCGTCGCAAAGCACCGAGGTGAGGGCGCGGCGGCGGGCAATCATGCGATTGCTCTGCTGGTTGCCATCGGCAATGACTTCGAGAAGATCGTGATCGTTGATGGCGGCGCATTTCTCCAGAAGCGGCCCTGCCACTTCGATGCGCGCGTCGTGGATGAGCTCGGCGAGAATCAGAGGCGGCGGCGTTTCCATCATGCTCAGACGCTCGACAAGGGCGACGAGAGTCTTGTGGGGCAGCCTGTGCACGAGATGCAGCAGCGTGTCGGCGGCGAGTGCTCGTTCCTGCGGCTGGGTGGCATTGGCGGGAAGCGACATGATCTCGAGGAGCGATGCGGCGAGCTCGCCGGCTTCCTCGCTCTCGACCTCATTGGCCCGGCGCATGAGGACGGCGTGCCGGCGGCTTTCGCTGTGGACCTTGGGCTCAGCGGAGGCGTCTGCAGCCGGCGTAAAAGACGGCTCGGCCGCCGGTCCTGGGTCCTGGCCAAGAACCTGGGGCGGAGGGGGGCTTTCTTCCGCGGGAGAGAATACCTCGGCAAGTTCCGAGGACGTCGTGCCTGCGATGAGCGAAAGGGCGGGCGGCGCTTCATCCAAAGGCTCGTTCTCTCGGGGAGCGGCAGCTTCCATCTCTTGAGGAGCGGCTTCTTCCAATTCGGCCGGCTGGGGCGGAAGAGGTTCGGCTTGGGGTTCGGCCGACGTCTCGCCGCCGGTCTCCCAAAAGCCCTGCGTCGCATGGCTCGCCGGTTCAGAGTCTTCCGGCGCCCGCTCGGGCTGGCGCAGCTCGACAGGTTCGGATGCGAAGTCGGCCAAGGAAAACTCATCGACCGGCGGCTTTTCGGGGAGGCGCAGATGCTTCAGGCGCGAAGGATCCGGGGCATGGCGAGGTGCTGCGGCTTCTTCCTCTTCCGTCCAAGCGCCTGCCGGGACCTCAGGAGCCTGGCTTTCTTGGAGCAAGGGCGCGTCTGCCCAGGCCTCGGCTGCGGAAAAGTCGACCTCGAGCACGGCGCTGAAAAGACCGTCGACGTCAAAGGCCTCGGCCAGCGCACCGCGAGACCGGGACTCTGGAGGCGGCGGTTCGGGCGGGTCCAGCGACGGGTCGTCGGCGAAGGGTTGCACCTCGGCTCTTGTGACCGGGGGTGCAGGGACGTCGACGTCAAGCACATGCCTGGCTGCAACTTCCTCCTCAGCCGGAGCCTGCATGGGGGCGAGAGTTTTGGCCGCAGGTGGTGCTGCCTGGCGACGGTCGGGAGCGTGCGCCTGCGGCTTTGCCTTAAGCCGTTGTTGCAACAGGCGAAATCCCTGTGGGGTGCCGCGATGAACGGAAGGCCGCGCCTCCTCCGCCAGCCGCTCGCGGTCTTGTGCACGCGAGGCTGCGGCGGTTTCTGCCTGGGCTTGCGCGGCAAACTGACTCATTAATGGTTACTCCACGGCACCCACCGGTATCGGAATACACGTCCAGATGTGTAAATTCCTTTAATCTCCCGAGTTTACATGGGTCCCCGTAACAAAACGTTTACTCTGCACGGCCCTCCGCAGGCCAGATTTTCGCCTCCCCGGGGCTATCTCCCGCGACGCCATTCCTGATACGCTCGAAGCCGCACGCCCCTTGCGCCAAGGCCCCCCTCGCGGGGGGACGAGGCGAGCAGCCTCGAGTTCACACCCATGCCGAAAATCAACAAAACGGAAGCTGAATGGAGGCAGCAACTCACGCCCGAGCAGTTCCATGTCATGCGCGAGCACGGAACCGAGCGGCCCTTCAGCCACCCGTATAATCAGGAAAAATCGGAAGGACTCTACAAATGCGCCGCCTGCGGGGCGCAGCTGTTTTCGTCGAAGACGAAGTTCGATTCCGGCACGGGCTGGCCGAGCTTCACCGCGCCCATGTCCGAGAGTGCCCTCATCGAAAAGGAAGACCGCTCATTAATGATGCGCCGCACAGAAGTTCTCTGCGCGAGCTGCGAAGCCCATCTCGGCCATGTCTTTTCCGACGGACCCAGACCCACAGGCATGCGCTATTGCATGAACGGCACCGCCCTCAAATTCCAACCGGAGAAGGTGTAGACCCTTGGACACAAAGCCTGCACTCATCCCACCGCGTGCCGAGCGGCGAGCGCATATCACGAGCCACCATGGCATCGTGCGCAACGATGTTTATGCCTGGCTAAGGGCGGAGAATTGGCAGCAGGTGATGCGGGAGCCGCAGGCGCTGCCGCAGGACATCCGCGACTATCTGGAAGCGGAGAATGCGCATAGCGATGCGGTGATGGCCGACACCGAGGCGCTGCAGGAGACAATCTTCGCCGAGCTGAAGGGACGGATCAAGGAAGACGATTCAAGCGTGCCGATGAGCGACCGCGACTATGCCTATTACGTTGGCTATGTGCAGGGCGGGCAGCATGCGCGCTATTGCCGAAGAGCGCGCGACCTCACGGGGGACGAGGCCGTGCTGGTCGACGGCAATGCCGAGGCGGACGGCAGGGGTTTCTTCAAGCTGGGCTCGATGATCCACAGCCCCGATCACAAGCTCGTCGCCTGGTCGCATGACGATCAGGGATCGGAGCTTTACCAACTGCGCATCCGCGACCTCGGCTCGGGCAAGGACCTCTCCGACTGGATCGACAATTCGACCGGCCATATCGCCTGGGCGGCGGACAGCAAGTCCTTCTTCTATGTCGAGAACGACGAGAACCACCGGCCATGCCGCGTCTGGCACCATGTGATCGGCACGGCTCGCATCGAGGATAAGCTCGTCTACCAGGAGCCCGATCCGGGCTTCTTCGTCGGCGTGAGCAAGACGCAATCGGATGAATTCGTGGTGATCAGCTCGCATGACCACGAAACCTCCGAGCTGCGCGTGGTGCCGGCGCGCGATCCCTTGGCGCCCTTGACCCTCATCGCGCCGCGGCAGGTGGGCGTCGAATATGACATCGACCATTGGCAAGATCGCTTCATCGTGCTCGCCAATCATGACGGGGCGGAGGATTTCAAGATCGCGACGGCGCCCATCGCCGCACCCGGGCCCGAGAATTGGCGCGATCTCGTGCCCCATGTGAAAGGCCGGCTCATCCTCAATATCGAAGCCTACAAGAATTATCTGGTGCGGCTCGAACGCGAGGACGGGCTGCCGCGCATCGTCATCCGCGACATGGCGACGGGCGAAGAGCATGCGATCGCCTTCGATGAAGAGGCCTATTCGCTCGGCATGAGCGGGTCGCTGGAATACGATACGGAATTCACGCGTTTCAGCTATTCGTCGATGACGACGCCGGTGCAGGTCCACGACTACAATATGCGCACGCGCGAACGGGTCTTGAGGAAAAACCAGGAAATCCCCTCCGGCCACGATCCCTCGCTCTATGTGACGCGGCGGGTTTTCGCTCCGGCAGAGGACGGCGAGCGCGTGCCGGTGTCGCTCCTCTACCGCAAGGAAACGCCGCTCGATGGAACGGCGCCCGGCTGGCTTTACGGCTACGGCTCCTATGGCATCACCATTTCGGCAAGCTTCAATTCGCACTGGCTGTCGCTTGCCGATCGCGGCTTCATATGCGCGGTCGCGCATGTACGAGGCGGCAAGGACAAAGGCTACCGCTGGTATCTCGAAGGCAAGCGGGAGAAGAAGACGAACAGCTTCACCGATTTCATCGCCGCGGCGCGTTATCTTTCGGCGCATCAATTCGTTTCGCCGCATCGCATCGTGGCTCATGGCGGCAGCGCCGGCGGGATGCTGATGGGCGCCATTTCCAACATGGCGCCGGAGCTGTTCAAGGGAATCATCGCCGAGGTTCCCTTCGTCGACGTGCTGACGACGATGCTCGACGACACGCTGCCACTGACCCCGCCGGAATGGCAGGAATGGGGCAACCCGATCGAGAGCAAAGAGGCGTATGAACTGCTGCTCTCCTATTCGCCTTACGACAATGTGGAGATGAAGGGTTATCCGCACATTCTCGCCGTCGCCGGTCTCACCGATCCGCGGGTAACCTATTGGGAGCCGGCGAAATGGGTGGCGCGCTTGAGGGAAATGAAGACCGACGGCAATCTGCTCCTCTTGCGCACGCAGATGGGGGCAGGACATGCTGGCGCGCCGGGGCGCTTCGATCGGCTCAAGGAAATCGCCTTCGTCTATGCCTTCGGCCTCAAGATCACGGGACTGACATAGGGGCTGCCAGGCAATCGGAAGCGAACAGCCTTTGACGTCATGGCCGCGCTTGACACGGCTAGGGGGAACCCAAAGGAGGCTTTCGCCGGAATGACGTTAGGTGTAGTTCGTATACACCACAGTCGGGCGGAGAATGTCATGGCGCAGACAAGCCTCAAGGCACAAGCGACGAAACGCGCGCAATCGGCGGAGTTCAACTGGCAGGACCCGCTCGATCTCGAGCATCATCTCAGCGAAGACGAGCGGATGATCCGCGACAGCGTCAGGGCCTTCGCACAGGACAAGCTCGGCCCGCGAATCCAGATGGCCTTCCGGGAGGAACGGTTCGATCGCGACATCATGAGAGAAATGGGCGAGCAAGGGTTGCTCGGCGTGATGACGGCTGAGGCCTATGGCGGCGCGGGGTTGAGCTATGTGGCCTATGGGCTCGCGGCGCGCGAGATCGAGCGGGTGGATTCGGGCTATCGCTCGGCGATGAGCGTGCAGAACTCGCTGGTCATGCATCCGATCGAGGCCTATGGCAGCGAGGCGCAGAAGAGAAAATATCTGCCGGGGCTCGCCAGCGGCAAGCTCATCGGCTGCTTCGGGCTCACCGAGGCGGACGCGGGTTCCGACCCCGCCAGCATGCGCACGCGGGCGAAGAAAACTTCCAACGGTTACGTGCTCAGCGGCTCGAAAATGTGGATCACAAACTCGCCGATCGCCGACGTCGCCATCGTGTGGGCGAAGACCGAGGAGGACGAGATTCGCGGCTTCGTCGTGGAGCGCGGGCCCAAGGGCCTGAGCACCCCTAAGATCGAAGGAAAGTTCTCGCTCAGGGCGTCGGCGACGGGCGAGATCGTGCTCGACAATGTGGAAGTGCCACAGGAGAACCTGCTTCCCGGCGCGCGCGGTTTGAGCGGGCCGTTCGGATGCCTGAACAAGGCGCGTTTTGGCATTGCCTGGGGCGCCATGGGGGCGGCGGAGGATTGCTGGCACAGGGCGCGGCAATATGCGCTCGACCGCCAACAGTTCGGCCGGCCGCTCGCTGCCAATCAGCTCGTGCAAAAGAAGCTCGCCGACATGCAGACGGAGATTGCGCTGGGCCTGTTCGGCGCGCTTGCCCTCGGGCGCGCGCTCGAGGCGGATCGCGCGCAGCCGCCCGCCATCTCGCTCATGAAGCGCAACAATTGCGGCAAGGCGCTTGAGGTGGCGCGCATGGCGCGCGACATCCATGGCGGCAACGGCATCTCGGATGAGTTCCACGTCATAAGGCACATGATGAATCTGGAAACGGTCAACACCTATGAGGGCACGCATGACGTGCATGCGCTGATCCTCGGCCGGGCGCAGACGGGGCTGCAGGCCTTCTTCTGAATGAACGAGGTGGCGATCGCGCAGGAGGATCCCCGCCAGAGCGAGGTCATCGATCTCGTGCGCGCGCTCGACCGCATGTTCGAAGCGCTCTATCCGGCGGAGAGCAATCACCTGCTCGATATCGAAACGCTGGCCGGACCCCACGTCCGTTTCTTCGTGCTGCGCCAGAAAGGCGAGGCTCTCGGCTGCGGCGCCTTGTGGATCCACCAGGACTATGGCGAGGTGAAACGCGTCTATGTGAAGCCCTCGGCGCGCGGCCGGAAGCTCGGCCATGCGATCCTCCACCGCCTCGAAGAGGAAGCAAGAGGACTGGGCCTCGCCGCTCTCAGACTCGAAACCGGCATCAAGCAGCCCGAGGCGCTCGGACTGTTCAAGGCGGCAGGCTTCGCCGCGTGCGGCGCGTTCGGCGATTATCCCAAGGATGATCCCAACAGCGTGTTCATGGAAAAGCGCCTCGGCTAGCTTGGAACTGCCGCCGCTCGTTCCTTGCTAAGGCGCAAGCCAGGTAATAGAAGGTGAGCCCAAGTTGAGTATGGAGGACATCATGGCCCTAGAACTTCCACCCCTACCCTACCCCTATGATGCGCTTGAACCGCACATGTCGCGCGAGACCCTGGAATTCCATCACGACAAGCATCACCAGGCCTATGTGACGAACGGCAACAATCTTTTGAAGGACTCGGGCCTCGAAAGCAAAAGCGTCGAGGATATCTGCAAGGCGGCGTGGGAGAAGAAAAATCAGGGCCTCATCAACAATGTCGGCCAGCATTACAACCACATTCACTTCTGGAGATGGATGAAGAAAGGCGGAGGCGGCAAGAAGCTGCCGGGCTCACTGCAGAAGGCCGTCGACGGCGATCTTGGCGGCTACGACAAGATGCGCAATGATTTCGTGCAGGCGGGGATGACGCAGTTCGGCTCAGGCTGGTGCTGGATCGCCGTGCAAAACGGCAAGCTTGCCGTCACCAAGACGCCCAATGGCGAGAATCCGCTGATGCATGGAGGCAAGCCAGTGCTCGGCTGCGACGTGTGGGAGCATTCCTATTACATCGACTACCGCAATGCGCGGCAGAAATATCTTGAGGCCTTTTTCGACAATCTCGTCGATTGGGCGCATGTCGAGGAGATGTATTCGCAGGCGCGGTGAATGAGATGGCCGGATCAAGTCCGGCCATGACGTTATGTAGCGCGTCATGCGCGGGCTTGACCCGCGCATCTGCCGCTCGCGGTGGTCCTTGCCGAGGGTTATTAGCGCTGCTAATAACGGGTTATGAATCTCGAAAAATGGCTGGAAGGTTCGGGGCTTACGCAAGCGGAGCTGGCGCGGGCGCTCGGCATCACCCAGGGGCGCATCTCGCAGGTGCTGGCGGGCGGCAGGCCCTCTCTCGATCTCGCCCAGCGCATCCAGGCGCTTACCAAAAACAAGGTGCGGCCGGAGGACTTCGTCGAGCAGCGTGGCCAGCATGGGCTCGACAGCGTCGAGGACGCCATCGCGGCAATTGCCAGGGGCCAGATGGTGGTCGTCGTCGACGATGACGACCGCGAGAACGAGGGCGACCTCATCGCCGCGGCGAGCAAGATCACGCCGGAGCAGATGGCGTTCATGATCCGCCACACAAGCGGCATCATATGCGCGCCGGTCACGCCCGACACGGCGCGCCGGCTCAAGCTCGATCCCATGGTGGCCGTCAACGACGCTCCCATGGGAACGGCCTTCACCGTGTCAGTCGATTACAGGATCGGGCTCACGACCGGGATCTCGGCGGAAGAGCGGTGCAATACGGTGCGCGCCCTCGCCAATGGCAATGTGCAGGGCGAGGATTTTGTGCGCCCGGGCCATGTGTTCCCCCTCGTCGCCAAGAGCGGCGGCGTGCTCATGCGCTCCGGCCACACCGAGGCCTCAGTCGATCTCGCACGGCTCGCGGGCGAGCCGCCCGCCGGCGTCATCGCCGAGATCATGAACGATCAGGGAGAGGTGATGCGCGGCGATGACGTGATCGCATTCGCGCGCCTTCACGGCTTCAAGATCATTTCCGTCGCCGATCTCATCGCCTATCGGCAATCGCGGGAGCGGCTGGTCGAGCAGCAGGCGGTGTTCGAGGTCTCCACCCCCATCGGCATGGCGCGGGGCATCGCCTATGTCACGCCCTATGACAGCGTGCAGCATCTCGCGGTGATCTATGGCGACATCAGCGGCGATGCCGTGCCGGTGCGGCTGCACCGGGAAAATCTCGTCGATGACGTGTTCGGGGGGCGTGCGACGCTCAACGCGGTTTATGGGGAGTTCAAGAAGGAAGGCCGCGGCGTTCTCGTTTATCTGCGCGAGGGAACGGCTGGCGTGCCGGCGGCACAGCTCAAGGATGGCGGGCGGGAGGCGCTCAACAGCTCCGCTGCTCGCGAGAGGGCGTGGCGCGACGTGGGCGTGGGCGCGCAAATCCTGCGCGATCTCAACATTCATTCGATAAGGCTGCTCGCCAGCCGCAGCCGGCATTTCGTGGGCTTGTCCGGCTTCGGCATAGAGATCGCGGAAACCGTGCTGCTCGATAGTTGATGAGGGAGCGCGGCAAAGGCGCTAGGACGGGCCGGATGAGCCTGAAAGCAAAGGCCAAGCGAAGGAAGAAGGCGCCTGCCCGGCTGGTGGCGGGCTGGCGCGAATATGTCGTGCTGCCTGAGCTCGGCATCGGTCCCCTGGTGGCGAAACTCGACACGGGCGCACGCTCGGCGGCGCTTCATGCTGAAAACATGGAGGTCTATGAGAAGGACGGTCATCAGCGCATCCGCTTCGAAGTGCCCGTCGACGGCAACAGCCGCGTGAAAACCTGCGACTTGCGCTTGAGCGACGAGCGGCGGGTCAAGAACACGGGCGGCGGAATCGAGCTCAGGCGGGTCATCGAAACCGTTGTGAGCATCGGCGGAAAGGTGTGGCCGGCGCAGATTACGCTCACCAACCGCACCGACATGGGGGTGCCCATGCTGCTCGGGCGCGCCACCATCAGGCGCCGGTTCCTGGTCCATCCGGCGCGCTCGTTCCTGCTGTCGAAACGGCTGGAGAGCGAGCCGTGAAAATCGCCCTGCTCACGCGCAACGCCAAGCTCTACTCGCACAAGAGAATCATCGAAGCGGGAACGGCGCGCGGACATGAAGTGGTGCCGATCGACTATCTCAAATGCTACATGAACATCACTTCGCGGCGACCGGAGCTCAGATATCGGGGCGAGCTTCTGACCGGCTTCGATGCGGTGATCCCACGGATCGCTGCTTCCCATACGTTCTACGGCCTCGCCGTGCTGCGCCAGTTCGAGATGATGGGGGTGTTTCCATTGAACGAGTCGGTGGCGATCGGCCGCTCGCGCGACAAGCTGAGATCGCTGCAGCTTCTGGCGCGCGACGGCGTGGGTCTTCCGGTCACCGCCTTTACAAACGATGCAGGGCGCACGGATGAGATCATCAAGATGGTCGGCGGCGCCCCAGTCGTCGTCAAGCTGCTCGAAGGCACGCAGGGCATCGGCGTGGTGCTGGGCGAGACGCACAAATCGGCAAAGTCGGTGATCGAGGCCTTCCACGGGGCCGAGATCGCCATCCTGGTGCAGGAATATGTCAAGGAGGCGAGCGGGCGGGACATTCGCGTCTTCGTCGTCGGCAACAAGGCGATCGCTTCCATGCAGAGAACGGGAGCGCCCGGCGAATTCCGCTCTAATCTGCACCGCGGCGGCCATGCCGAGACGATCAGAATCTCGCCCGAGGAGCGCAAGACGGCAACGCGCGCGGCGCGCTCGATGGGGCTCAATGTGTGCGGCGTCGATCTCCTGCGCGCGGATGAGGGTCCGGTGGTGATGGAGGTCAATTCTTCGCCGGGGCTCGAAGGCATCGAGCAGTCGACAAAGGTCGACGTGGCGAGCAAGATCATCGAGTTTCTTGAACGAAACGCGCGGCCCGGTCACACGAGGACCAAAGGCAAGGGATGATGGACGCACGCTCTCTGTTCCGCATCGGCACGGAGGACATCGAGCCCGGCACGCGGCGGTCGGTCGAGCTGCATGTAAGCGTTCTGTCCAACCACACGCCCATGTCGCTGCCCGTGCAGGTGATTCATGGCAGGAAGCCCGGACCCGCCATGTTCATCTCGGGCGCCGTGCACGGCGACGAAGTGATGGGCGTCGAGGTGGTGCGCCGCGTCGTCAGCCATTCCGCACTCGATGACCTGCATGGCACGCTGCTCGCGGTTCCCATCGTCAATGGCTATGGGCTCATCTCGCATTCCCGCTACATGCCGGACCGGCGCGATCTCAACCGCTCCTTTCCGGGCTCCGATCACGGCTCGCTTGCAAGCATCCTCGCAGACCTCCTGATGCGCGAGGTGGTGCTGCGATGCAGCTATGGCATCGACATCCACTCCGCCGCGCTGCACCGGATCAATCTGCCGCAGATCCGCATCGGCCCGGGCGAGGAGGACCTGCTCACGATGGCCAAGGCCTTCGGCGCACCAGTCGTGCTGGTGTCGAAGCTCAGGGAAGGCACCTTGCGCCAATGCGCG
>DATBMX010000267.1:0-2827 GCA_036554625.1 Aestuariivirgaceae bacterium | reverse complement strand
ACCCGCGCATGCTTTCAAGCGATGCCGGCCACGCCTGAGCGCTGGCTCATTTAGCGGATTTGGATCTCCTGCGGCCCGGCTTTCGCACGGGCTGATCGAGCTTAGGCGGCGCCAAGGCTTCCGAAGCATCGGCTAGTTCCGAAGGAGGTTCGGGTGCAAGGGGCGCAGGCGGCGGGAGCAGCAGCGCCCGGCCTGCATCGGGCGCCGGGGTGGGGGGCGGCTCCAAATCAGAGCGGCTTTCCAATTGCGCGCCCGGCTGGGATTGCGGCAGCGGGATCTCTTCGTTCACAGCATGTGCTTCCGTCGCCGAAGCAGCAGGCGGCTCGCGCTGGCGCTGTTCTTCCAGATCCTCGTTTGCCGATTGCGGCGCGGTTTCGGAGGGAAGCTTCGCTTCGATTGCGGGAAATGATTTACCTTCCGGCGCAGCCGGCAGCGCGCCGTTGGATTTCACCGGCTCCTTGCGCGGCTCAAGCTGGTTTTGCTCCTTCGGCGCGCTTTTCAGAGAGATCCTGGGGGTGATCGGTATCGGCGTTATAACCGGCCTGGTGGCGCGCGAGATGAAAGGCGCGCTCCCAGGTTTTGGACCCGTGGAAGGGAGCGGCGCAGCAGAGAGTCCGGCACTTTCCGCCGGCGGGGGCGGCGGCAGGGCTTCGGGCTGAGGAAGGGTGAACGTGTCCTTGAAGCTCACATGCACCGGAGGCTTCTCGGCGGCGGGAAGTTCCGGTGGGGGCTCCGCCGGTTGGGCCATCTCGGCCGGCTCGGACTTTTCTTCGATGCGGGGCTCGAGTTTCTGGAGGGCCAAAGCCTGCGTTGCGCCATCGAGCGCGGCCTTGACCGTGGCCAACGCCGGCAGAATCGCCTCCTCGGCGACCGGCTCGGCAGCAGCGGCGGGTGCTGGGATGGTCGCAGGCACCGGCGCTGCAACCTCCGACGGCTTGCGGCCGCTGAGCTTGTCCCAAATTCCGGAGAAGACCGGCTTCGTTGCAATGAAGCTTCCGCCGCCAAGCGCCTCCACCACCTGCTTGGCACTCATCGGCTCGCCGATGAGAAACCCCTGGCCCAAGTCACATTCGAGTTCGGCCAAAGTGGTGATCTGCTCCTGGCTCTCTATCCCCTCGGCAACCACGGTCATGTGGAGATCGTGCGCAAGAAGGATGACCGTTTCGAGAATGATGATGGCCTTCTCGTCTTCGGGGTCGGCTTCGAGGAAACTGCGATCCACCTTCAATATGTCGAAGGGCAAACGCCGCAAACTCGCCAGCGCCGAATAGCCGGTGCCGAAGTCGTCGCACGCCAGGCCGACGCCCAGCGCCTTCAGCCTTTCGAGAATCTCGACAGAGAGCTCGGGATTTTCCATCACCAGAGATTCCGTCAACTCGAGCTTCAGGCTCCCGGGGCTGATATCTTCGCGGCCGAGAAGGGCTCGAACCTCATCGACGAGATCGGTATTGAAGAGCTGGCTCGAGGACACGTTGACGGAGACAAAGAGCGGCCTCTCAGGACGGAAGGCGCGTTGCCAGATGCCGAGCTGGCGAGAGGCCTCATTGAGGACGTGGTGGCTCAGCTCCTTGATGATGCCCGTTTCCTCAGCGACACTCATGAACACGTCGGGGCCGAGCAATCCTTCGGTGCGATGACGCCATCTCACCAGCGCCTCGAAGCCGGCGAGCTGCATGTCTGACAAACGCGAAATCGGCTGATACACCACCTCGATTTCGTTACGCTCGATGGCCCGGCGCAAGTCTTGTTCGAGGGTCAGCAGCTCGGAGCGATCGTCACGCATATCGGGACGGAAAAACTCGATCGAATCGCGGCCGCGGCGCTTGGCCTCATACAGCGCAATCTCCGCGTCCTTGACGAAATCCTGCGGCGAGGAACGATCGTCAAGAAAGCGGGCGATGCCGAAACTTGCCGTCAAGAACAGTTCGCGGCCGCGCAGCTTTATCGGCCGCGAGATGGTGGTGCGAATCTGCTCGGCGAAGGGAATGACATCGCGCTTCGGTTTGCGGCCGTTGAAAATGACGGCGAACTGATCGCCAGGCAGTCTGGCGAGCGTATCTTCCGGAGCAATGAGCGTGTGAAGCCTGCGCCCGGTCACCGACAGAAGGCTGTCGCCAACCTCGTGTCCCAAACCATCGTTCACGGTCTTAAATCGATCGAGGTCGACAATCAGAACGTAGAGTTCGCGATTGTTTTCGAGATGGGCGCGGCGCATGGCAAACTCGAGCCGGTCCATGAACAAGGCGCGGTTGGGCAGGCCGGTGATGCGGTCGCGGACAGCATCGGCGAGCAAACGGTCTTCGGACCGCTTCACGTGGGTAATATCGGCCAGGGTGCCGATGCAGCGCGAGGCCCTGCCGTCCTGACCGATCATCGACCTGGCGCGCAGCAGATACCAACGGTAAGCACCATCATGGCGGCGCAAACGGAATTCCTGCGAGAACGTGCCGCGGCCGCGGCGCTCAGCCGCCTCGACGGCCGCGATATAGGCGGTGCGATCGGCGGGATGAATAAGCTCGATCCAGGATTTCAGGCCACGGCTCATCATCGTGCCGGGCTCAAGCCCTAACGCGCGTTCGAGCTCGGGGCCGACATACAATGTGCCGCGCTCGGCCTGCCAGTCCCACACGGTTTGCTCGGAGCCGGCAAGGGCCAGGGCACGCCTGCCCGAGTCTTCGAAAAACCGGCTCGAGAGAATTCCGTGACTGAACGCGAACTGCGCGAGCGTGAAACCCATGGTGAGCAACACGAGCGCCAAGCCCGCGGAAATAACGAGGCGCGTATTGGGCGAAGGAACGATATCGAGCGCGCCGAAGGCAGCCATGGC
>DATBMX010000234.1:0-5210 GCA_036554625.1 Aestuariivirgaceae bacterium | reverse complement strand
GCGGTCTGATGTCGGACGCGCCACGCTGATCGGGTTTGCGGGCGCGCTTGGCATCTATGTTTTGGTTTCACTTCTATCGACGGGCATATTGAGCCAGCCGGAGCTGGCAGGCTTGAAAGTTCCCTCGATGGCAGGAGTGCTTGAGCCGCTGGTAGGCGCCTGGGGCGCAGCCCTCATCAATCTCGGTCTGATGATTTCGGTTGGCGGCGCGTTCCTGTCGTGGACCCTTCTGTGTGCTGAGATCCCGTTTACCTGCGGCCGTGACGGCACGTTCCCGAAATGGTTCGCGGCCGAGAATGAGAACGGATCGCCGGCGAACGCACTGCTGGCCACCACGATCCTGATTCAGCTTTTCCTGATCCTGAGTTTCTTCTCCAAAAACGCCTATCAGTTTTTCTACTTCATCGCCTCGGTAGCGATCCTACCACCATACGTGCTTTCTGGAGCCTACGCTCTCAAGCTCGCATTGAGCGGCGAGGGTTACGGAGCGACCGACCGTAGCCGCAACTGGGACATCGTGGTTGGCGCGTTGGCCACCCTTTATGGATTGTGGCTCGTCTACGCGGCCGGGCTCAGCTATCTGCTGATGTGTGCCATCCTGTTCGCGCCCGGCATCCTGGTTTATATGCAGGCGAGACGGGAGCGCGGCCAGCCCGTTTTTGTGGGCTTTGAGTCGGCGCTCGCAATTCTCATCGTGTTTCTTGCTATCGTCGCGGCTTATCTCATGTGGACCGGAAAGATCAGTCCGCTATGAGCGGTGCAAAGTGTGAACAAGTAAGTTTAGACCTTCAGGGAGGCGGAGTATGGGTGAGCTTGGTGTCCATTCAGAAGTCGGCAAGCTGCGAACCGTCATGGTTTGCAGACCGTCATTGGCTCATCAGCGGCTGACTCCCGGCAACTGTCACGATCTGCTTTTCGACGATGTCATCTGGGTTCACGAAGCCCAGAAGGATCACTACGACTTTACCTTGAAGATGAAGGAGCGCGGCGTCGAGGTACTCGAACTCCATGATCTCCTTGCCGAAACTCTGGACGACGCGAGTGCTCGCAAATTCGTACTCGACCGGCGGATCACGGAAAACGCGCTCGGCATCCAGAATGCTGCGTTGATCCGGCCATGGCTGGATGAAATGCCTTCGGCACAACTCGCCGCATTCCTTATTGGAGGCATTGCGATTTCGGATCTTCCCGATGCCACAACCAAGCGACTGCTGAGCGATGCATTTGGTGGCACGGACTTCGTGCTTCCGCCGATACCCAACACCTTGTTTCAGCGAGATCCGTCGTGCTGGATCTATAACGGCGTGACCTGCAATCCGATGTTCTGGCCGGCGCGCAGGCCCGAGACGCTGCTGCAGCGCGCAATCTACAAGTTTCATCCCCGATTCAAGGGTGGCAAGTTTAAGATTTGGTGGGGCGATTCCGACCAAGATTTCGCTAACGCCTCGATGGAAGGCGGAGATGTCATGCCGATCGGCAAGGGCATCGTCCTCGTTGGCATGGGTGAGCGCACCACCTATCAAGCTGTGGGCCAGGTCGCGCGCGAGTTGTTCAAGAACAAAGCTGCCACGCGCGTAATCGGCTGCCTCATGCCGAAAAGCAGAGCAGCCATGCATCTCGACACGGTGTTCAGCTTTTGCGACCGCGATCTTGTGACGATATTCGCCGACGTGGTCAGCCAGATTAGATGCTACCACATGCATCCGACCGGGGATGACGGCAGTTTTGAAGTTCGTCCTGATCAAGCACCAATGCTTGACGTAGTGCGTGACGCGCTGGGGCTAAATCAGTTGCGCACCGTCGCTACCGGCGGCGATGCATACGAAGCCGAACGCGAGCAATGGGACGACGGCAACAATGTCGTTGCACTAGAACCAGGCGTGGTGGTCGCCTATGACCGCAACACCTACACCAACACCCTTTTGCGGAAGGCTGGCGTCGAAGTCATCACGATAAGGGGCTCCGAACTTGGTCGCGGGCGCGGCGGCGGCCATTGCATGACATGCCCCGTTTCACGTGATCCGGCCTATTAATCAAACGGGACATTATTCGGTGGGAGGAGAGTCATGAGTCTCAATCTTCGCAATCGCTCATTGCTAACGGTGCAGGATTATACGCCGCGGGAGTTCCGTTATCTGCTCGATCTCGCGCGCGACCTGAAGCGCGCCAAATATGCGCGCACGGAACAGAAGCATTTAGACGGGAAGGAAATCTGCTTAATTTTTGAGAAGACATCGACCCGCACGCGCTGCGCCTTCGAAGTTGCCTGCTACGATCAGGGTGCCCATGTCACTTATCTCGATCCGAGCGGCTCGCAGATCGGCCACAAGGAATCGTTCAAGGACACGGCACGGGTCCTGGGGCGCATGTACGACGCCATCGAGTATCGCGGGTCCGCGCAGAAGGGCGTTGAAACGCTGGCTAAATATGCCGGCGTGCCTGTCTATAACGGCCTCACCGACGAATACCATCCGACGCAAATGATCGCTGATGTCATGACCATGCGTGAGCACAGCGATAAGCCGATCCCCGACATCAAATATGCCTATGTCGGCGACACGCGGTCGAACATGGGCCACTCGCTCCTTATTGTCGGCTGTCTTATGGGCATGGACGTGCGAATCTGTGGCCCAAAATCATTGTGGCCGTCCGACAACTATCGCAAGGTCGCCGACGATCTAGCCGCGAAATCCGGAGCGCGCTTGCTCGTTACCGATGACCCCAAGGCTGCGGTCAAGGGCGTGGACTTCATTCACACCGACGTTTGGGTCTCGATGGGTGAGCCCAAGGACGTCTGGAAAGAGCGCATCAAACTGCTCACGCCCTATCAGGTTAACGCAGCCCTGATGAAGGCTTCCGGCAATCCACAGGTGAAGTTCATGCATTGCTTGCCAGCATTCCATGACACCGAAACAGTCGTCGGCAAACAGATCGCCGAGGATTACGGCATGTCTGACGGCCTGGAGGTTACCAACGACGTGTTCGAATCCGAAGCCAACGTCGCATTCGAGCAGGCAGAAAACCGCATGCACACGATCAAAGCACTCCTCGTCGCGACTCTGGGGGACTAGCCATGCGGATAGTCGTCGCTCTCGGCGGGAACGCGCTACTACGTCGTGGCGAGCCGATGACCGCGGAGGCTCAGCGCACCAATGTAAAGACTGCCGCGACTGCACTCGCCGAAATCCAACCCGGCAATGAACTCGTAATCACGCATGGGAACGGCCCGCAGGTAGGTCTCCTCGCTCTGCAAAGCGCCGCTTACAAGCCGGACGAAGCCTATCCGCTTGATGTGCTCGGAGCTGAGACCGAAGGCATGATCGGGTACATGATCGAACAGGAGCTCGGCAACCTCTTACCCTTTGAAGTGCCGTTCGCGACCATGCTGACGATGGTCGAGGTCGATCGCGACGATCCTGGCTTCAAGGATCCGACGAAGTTCGTCGGACCGGTCTATTCCGAGGCTGAGTCCAAATCGCTCGCGGCGGAAAAGGGCTGGGCGATGAAGAAGGATGGCGACAAGTGGCGTCGCGTGGTTCCTTCGCCGTTGCCAAAACGGATCTTTGAAATTCGCCCCATGAAATGGCTGCTCGAGAAGGGGACGGTTGTCATTGCCGCTGGGGGCGGCGGTATCCCTACGGTCTATGAGCCCGGGCGTGTGTTGCGCGGCATCGAAGCGGTGATCGATAAGGATCTTTGTTCTGAACTGCTCGCCCGCGAACTCGAAGCCGACGTCTTCATCATGGCAACCGATGCCGATGCCGTTTTCCTGGATTGGGGAAAGCCCACCGCCAAGGCATTTCGGAGAGCCAGCCCAAAGGCGATGCGGGAATACAGCTTTCCCGCCGGCTCCATGGGTCCGAAGGTTGAAGCTGCATGCCATTTCGCAGAAGCAACCGGCAAGAAGGCCGCGATCGGAGCGCTCAAAGATCTAAAATCGATTCTGCAAGGAGAAGCGGGCACGACTATCGATGCCGCCGCGTCCACCACGGAGTGGGCTTGACTAGGAACCACTAGCAGCTTCATGGCCGCACTCCACGTATTCGTCACCGGACGGGATCGCCGACATCTGTCCGAACTTCGGAACAAGTTTCGGGTTGTCGTCGTGGGAGCTCGTGAGACCCGCCGCGGCATAGTTGTCGATGCTTACATACCGTCGGAGCGAGTCGACTGGCTCCGCGACAAAGGCTATGGCGTCGAAATCGTGGAGGAGATCGAGGCGCCAGGTCGCAAGCGCCAAGCCGAAGGCCGCATCGCGGCGGAGACCCGTCTCAAGCGTGGACGCTACGGCGACGTCATTTGGGGGGGAGGATACCTCACCGTCGATGAGGTCGAGGCGGCGATAGTATTAGGTGAGGAGAACCATCCTGAAGTCTTCGAGCGCATTCGACTCCCGCACCTAACTTGGGAGAAGCGCCGGTGCCATGCCTTTCGCATCGGCACGGGAGACGGCACGAAGCGTCCCGCAGTTTGCTTTCTTGCGGGGGTACATGGACGCGAATGGGGTGGACCGGATATCTTGGTCTACTTCGGCATGGTTCTGCTGCGTGCTTATCGTGACGGGAAAAGCATCAGATTGGGCGGGGAAGTCTTCACCCGGGCTCAAGTGCGTGCGATCGTTGAAACGCTCGATATCGTAGTCTTTCCACAGGTGAATCCCGACGGCCGCCACTTCAGCATGGAGCGGTATCCGTGGTGGCGGAAGAACCGGCGGCCGGCACCCAAGGGGCACGGATCGAAGAGCATCGGCGTGGACATCAACCGCAACTTTCCGTTTCTGTGGCGCTTCGATAGGCATTTCGCTCCCAATACCGTAGGCAGCTCCTTCAAACCGAGTGACTACGAGAGTTATGTCGGGCCCCGTCCGGCCTCCGAACCCGAGACTCGGAATGTGATCTGGCTACTCGATCGCTTTCCCAATGTCCGATATCTCGTTGACCTGCACAGCTACGGCGAAACCATCTTGCATAGCTGGGGCACCGATGAAAATCAGTCACACGACCCGAGGATGAATTTCCGAAATGTTCGGTATGACGGCAAGCGTGGGCGCATTCACGACGATGTATACCGGGAGTATTGCCCAGCGGCAGATGCCAAGCTGGCCTACAGTCGCCAATTGGTGGATCGTCGCAAGGCAAGGATCATCGCCTACACGATCGAGTGGGGCCGCAGCCATGCCTCCACGCCATTTCATCCACCGTACGACGAGA
>DATBMX010000373.1:0-12545 GCA_036554625.1 Aestuariivirgaceae bacterium | reverse complement strand
TGCTTTGGCTTTTCGAGAAATGCGTGCCGGTGACAAGCACCGCAGCGGCCGAGGCGATGAAGCTCTCCTCGATTTCCTCCTCCCTTAAGGCCATGTCGGCGCAATTCTCGCGATAGAAGAGAAGCGGAAAGCTCTTGTCGTTCTCCACCGCCAGGAGCACGAGCGCGGTGAGCCTTTTTGGGTCGGTGACGATGCCGTCGAGCGTCACGCCCTCGCGCGCCATTTGCTCGCGGATGAAACGTCCCATCTGCTCGTCGCCGACACGCGTGACGATGCCGGCCTTGAGGCCCAGCCGTGAGCAGCCGATGGCGATATTGGCCGGGCAGCCGCCGACCGACTTGGCGAAGGACTGCATGTCTTCGAGGCGCGATCCGATTTGCTGACCATAGAGATCGACCGAAGACCGGCCGATGGTGATGACGTCGAGCGGCTGCCCCGCTCTCTTCTCCCCGCGAGGCGGATTCATTTGCACGCGCCTCGTCCCTCTTGACCGTTCCGCGAACTAATGGAATGCATGTTCCCTTGTAGGACAAAAGCGGCGACGCGCCTATTGCGAGTTCGGTTGAACGAAGTGGAGAGGAAGCCTTGACAATGTGGCCAGGCAGCTCTTGATGACGCCGACTCCTTCTCCCGCCGCAATGGACCATCACGCACCGCTTCTCGAAGCCAGGGGAATCGTAAAATATTTTGGCGCCATCACCGCGCTCCGCGATGTCAATTTTCGTCTCTATCCGGGAGAAGTTCTGGGCGTTGTCGGCGACAATGGCGCCGGCAAATCGACATTGATGAAGATTCTTTCGGGCCTCTATGCGCCGAGCGCCGGCGAGATCTTGTTCGACGGCAAGCCCGTGCATTTTGCAAGCCCCCGCGATGCGCGCCGCATCGGCATTGAGATGGTCTATCAGGACTTCGCCCTCGCCGGGAATCTGCCCATCTTCGAGAACATTTATCTCGGCCGCGAGCCAGCCCGCAAAGTTCTGGGCATCAGGATTCTCGACATGGCCAAGGCCCGTGCCCTCGCGGCGCAACACCTCGAACGCCTCAAGATTCATGTGAAAAGCGTCGACCAGCCGGTGGAAGAGCTCTCCGGCGGTCAGCGGCAGGCTGTTGCCATCGCCCGCTCGACGGCTTTCGATGCGCGCATCGTCATCATGGATGAGCCGACCGCCGCACTGGCGGTGAAGGAAGTGGGCAAGGTCCTTGATCTGATCCGCGGCCTCAAGGATCACGGCGTCAGCATCATTCTCATCAGCCACCGCATGGACGACATCTTCTATGTCTGCGACCGGGTGATGGCGCTCTATCATGGCGCCAATTTCGCCGAGAGCCCTCTCTCCGACACGAGCCGCAATGAAGTGATCGGCTGGATCATGGGCTCGCGCGACCACAGGACGGGTCTCGCCCACGACCGGGTCCATTGATGCGCGCACGGCCCGAGCTGGCGCTCTATCTCGAACGCTACGGCATCATCGTCGTCGTCCTCGCCATGATGGCCGTGCTCACAATGCTCAAGCCCGACGTGTTCTTGACCGTCACCAATCTCACCAACATCGTCAAGCAGAACGCATCCGCCGCTCTTCTCGCACTCGGCATGTTCGCCGTTATCCTCACCGCCGGCATCGATCTCTCCGTCGGCTCGGTGATGGCGCTGGCCATGGTCTCTCTCGCCGTCGCCAACCGCGCCGGCTATCCCTGGGAAATGGTCATCCTCATCGGTCCTCTCATTGGCATGATCGCCGGCTGGGTGAATGGCGCCGGGCTGACCTGGCTAAGATTGCCCCATCCCTTCATCATGACCTTGGGCACGCTCAACATCGCCCGCGGCGTCACCAATCTCGTCTCCGGCGGCGCGCCGGTGAGCGGCCTCAAGCCGGAGGTGCGCTACCTCGGCCAGAAGAACTATGATCTCGGCTTTTTCCCGCCGCCCGCCGGAATCCCGGCGAGCCTCTTCGTCGTTCTATTGTGCGCTGCGGCCTTGTGGTTCTTCCTCAATCGCACCGCCACCGGCCGCCACATCTACGCCATTGGCGGCAACCCCCAGGCGGCGCGCGTCAGCGGCATCGATGTGAACCGAGTGCTCATCCTCGTCTATGTCATCTCGGGATTCTTTGCCGGTCTTGCCGGCCTGCTTCTCGCCGGCCGCACGGACTCGGGTTTTCCCAATGCCGGAATCGGCGCCGAGCTCGACGCCATTGCCGCCGTGATCATCGGGGGTGCGAGCTTCTTCGGCGGCCGCGGCACGGTTCTGGGGGTCCTCGCCGGCGTCGTCATCATCGGCCTCTTGCGCAACGGTTTGAATCTTCTCAACGTCAGCGTTTTCTGGCAGCAGATATTGATCGGTGTCGTCATCGTCCTGGCCGTCTATATTGACGTTTTGCGCCGCAGAGCCGCTATAAGGACGTAAATGCCGTCGCAAGGCTGCTTGTCTCCGGCGCCTTGGGACTGTGAGCAAACGAGTGGAGACGGATTGGTTCAACGGGAGGAAGTCATGAGGAAGTTGTACATTGTGGGCGCTGTCGCAGCCCTTGCCTTGTCCGCCCCGGCGGCGAGCGCCGAAACCGTTCTTGTCGGCATGAAGGGGCCGGGCGCCGGCAATCCCTTTTGGGCGGCGGTCGAGCAGGGGGCCATGGAGAAGGGCAAGGAGCTGGGCGTCGAGGTTCGCGTCATGGCCCCGCCGCAGGAATCCGATGTCGCCGCCCAGATCGCCCAGATCGAGGATCAGATTGCGCAAGGCGTTGACGGCATTGCTCTGGCGCCGACCGATCCCAACGCGCTCGCGCCCGCCGTCGATGCCGCCAAGGCCAAGGGCATTGCCGTCGTCTTCATCGACACCAAGGGGTCGAACGAAGGCGTGACCTTCATCGGCACGAACAACGAGGTCGGCGCCGCCCTCGCCGCCGAATACATCTGCAAGAATGTCGCGCAGGGCAGCGAAGTGGCGATCCTCCAGGGCATCATCACCCAATCAACGGGTCAGGCGCGCGCTCAAGGCTCCAAGTCGGGGCTCGAAGCCTGCGGCCTGAAGGTGGTCGCCGAGCAGCCAGCCGATTGGGACCGCGCCAAAGGCCAGTCGGTGATGGAGAACATCCTCACCGGCAATCCCAACATCAAGGCGGTGTTTGCTTCCAATGACAACATGGCGCTCGGCGCTGTCGAAGCCCTGAAAGCGGCCGACAAGCTCAAGGATGTCATCGTCGTCGGTTTCGACGCCAATCCGGATGCGGCGGCTTCCGTGCTTGCCGGTGACATGTCGGCAACCGTCGCCCAGGCGCCGAAGAACATGGGCGCGCTCGGTGTCGAAAGCGTGCTCAAGCTCAAGAAAGGCGAGACCCTTCCCGCCAACATCGACACGGGCACCGTGCTCGTCACCAAGGAGAATGCCGAGCAGTACAAGTAGCCCCCAATCCTCGTCATTCCGGCGAAATCCGGAATGACGCCTCCCTGCTCGTCACCCGGAACGACGAAAGAGAGAGTGAAATCTGCACGTGACCGACTCTCTCGACCAGCGCGCCGCCGAGCTTCTCACTCTGCGCGACCTCTTCCGCTATGCCGTGAGCCGTTTCAGCGCCGCGAAGCTCTCCTATGGACAGGGTGCCGGCAGCGCCCTCGACGAGGCAGCCTTTCTCCTCCTCGAATCGCTGAACTTGCCCATCGAAGACATCAACCCCTTTGCCGACGCACGGCTGACGCTTGCCGAGCGAAAGCTTCTCCTCGCCCGCATCGAGGAGCGTGTTTTGAGCCGCAAGCCTGCCGCCTATATTCTGAACAAGGCCTATATCGCCGGCATTCCCTTCTATGTCGACGAGCGCGTGATCGTGCCTCGCTCCTTCATCGGCGAGCTGCTCATGTCCGGCCGCTTGGGAGAGGAGGGCTTCGGCCTCATCGACGAGCCCGAAAAGATCGCCACGGTTCTCGATCTCTGTACCGGTTCGGCCTGCCTCGCCATCGTTGCTGCGAGGCTTTTCCAGCAAGCGCGCATCGACGCCGCCGACTTGTCGAAGGATGCGCTGGAAGTCGCGCGCCGAAACGTGGCCGAGAGCGGCGAAAAGACTCGCATCACTCTGTACAAGGGTGATCTCTTTGCCCCGCTTCCGCCTTCGCGCCGCTACGACCTCATTCTCGCCAATCCGCCCTATGTCGATGAGGAAGCCATGGCGTCTCTGCCGCCCGAATATCGCCATGAGCCCGCCATGGCGCTCGATGGCGGCAGCGATGGTCTCGATGTCGTGCGCAGGATTCTCGGGCAGGCCAAGGATCGTCTCACCCAGGGAGGGCTTCTCATTTGCGAGATCGGTCGGGCCAGAACGCTTCTCGAAGAGCAGTTTCCCGAATTCGAATTCCTCTGGCTCGACACGGAGGAAAGTTCGGGCGAAGTCTTCTGCCTAGCGTCTGCCGGCTGGCGTTGAGCCGGAAGGCCGCCCGCGCGAGGGTGGTGCGCTGAGCGGATCCTCCGGCCAGTGGTGCTTGGGATAGCGCCCGCGCATTTCCGACCTCACCTGCGCATAGGCATTCGTCCAGAAGCTTTCGAGATCCTGCGTCACCGCCAATGGACGGCCAGCCGGGGATAGCAGCTCGACTCTGAGCTTGAGCCGCCCTTTCGCCAGCGGCGGCAGGCTGCGCGCGCCGAACAGCTCCTGAAGCTTCACCCTGAGGACCGGCGTATCGCCCGACTGATAGTCGATCTCGATCGCCGAGCCCGAGGGAACCTCGATCCGCTCTGGCAGCAACTGCTCGAGCGCGCGCTGGAGCGTAGCCGGGAGAAGCGAGCGCAAGGCCGAGGCCATATCGATTTCCGCGAGATGCTGCCGGCGCGTTCTCCCGTAGAGAAACGGCTTGAGCCATGTCTCGAGAGACTTGCTGAGCGCAGCGTCTGACACGTCCGGCCAGGAACCGTCGGCCTCGATCCTGCGCATCAGCGCAACGCGGCTTTGCAGTGAGCGCGCCCGGTGACTCCACGGCAGCGAGGAAAGTCCGAGGCTTCTCACGCCCTCGACCATGGCCTGCGCCACGTCTTCGGGATCGGCGTCGGCGAACGGCTTCTCCTCCAGAATGAGCGCGTCGAGCCGCCGCTCTTGCTTGGCGCTCACCGCTTCGGCGCGTCTGTTCCAATACACCGACGATCTTGTCTCGATGCGGTCGCCGAACAACGCCTCGATCGTTTCTTGCCTGATCGGCGCGGCAAGAAAAATGCGCGCATCGGCCGCCTGTCCGTCGGTCGTCGCCACGGCGAGGAATGTCTCGCGCGCCAGCGCGTCGCTTTCCTCGATCCGCGCACCCTGGCCGTTCGCCAGGCGGAGGTAGCCGCGCCTGTCGCGTGCCTGGGCGATCCTGTCGCTATAGGCAAGGGCGAGCAGCGCTCCCGGGTCTCCGGCATCTGCGCCGCTTTCGATTCCGGCGATCTTGCGGATTTGCCCGGCCGCAAGCCTCGCGCGGGCAAGGCGCGGATCGCGCTTGAGCAAAGACAGCCGGCTTGCAAGGCTTGCATCTTCCACGCCCTTGAGTATGTCGCGTTCCTGGAGAATTGCGGCGATGTCGGCGGCGAGCCGGCCTTCACCGCGCGCTTTCCCGATGATCACCATATGGGCAAGGCGCGGATGCAGAGGCAGCTTCGCCACCTGCTTTCCATGCTCGGTGATCCGCCCCTCGCCATCGATGGCCGTGAGTCGCGTGAGCAGGTCCTTGGCCTGCGACATCGCGCCCGCAGGCGGCGCATCGATCAGCTTCAGCCTCCGGGCATCGCCGATGCCCCAATGTGCGAGCTCGAGAGCGAAGGAGGCAAGATCCGCCTGCAGGATTTCCGCGGTGTCGTGGGGCGCGAGTGCAAGCGTCTCCTCATCCCGCCACAGCCTGTAGCACACGCCGGGACCGAGCCGCCCGGCGCGTCCGCGCCGCTGCTCGGCCGCCGCCGCCGAGACGCGCACCGTGTCGAGCCGCGTCATGGCCGAGCCCGGATCGAAGCGGGGCACGCGTTTGAAGCCCCCGTCGATGACGATCGACACGCCTTCGATCGTCAGGCTCGTCTCCGCGATGGTCGTCGCCAGCACGGCCTTGCGCCGGCCCTCCGCCGAAGGCGCTATGGCGCGGTCCTGGAGCGAAGGGGAAAGCGATCCATAGAGCGGCAGCAAATCAACAGCCGGTCCGGGCGCTCTCTCCTTCAGCGCCGACACGGCGCGGTGAATTTCCGCTTCGCCGGGAAGAAAGGCGAGGAGGCTTCCCCTGTGCCGCCTGAGCGCCAGCGCTGCTGCATCGGCGACGTCGCTCGCGACTGTCTGCCGCGTGGCGCGACCAAGATAATGCGTTTCGATTGGATATGCCTTTCCGGGCGACCTGACGATCGGCGCATCGCCGAGAAGCCTGGCGACCGCATTGGCGTCGATCGTCGCCGACATCACCAACAGGCGCAAATCGGGTCTGAGACTTTCCTGAATATCGAGCGCGAAAGCCAGCGCCAGATCCGCCTCGAGGCTCCGCTCGTGGAATTCGTCGAAAATGACGAGCCCCACCTCGGCCAGCATGGGATCTTTCTGAAGCCTGCGCGTTAGCACGCCTTCGGTGACGATTTCGATCTGCGTCTTCGCCGAAACGCATCTCTCGAAGCGCACGCTGTAGCCCACTCGCTCGCCCACCTTTTCGCCGAGGCTCTGCGCCATGAAGCGGGCGGCGGCGCGCGCGGCGATGCGGCGCGGTTCGAGCATCACGATCCTGCGCCCGCCGAGCCAGGCGGCGTTCATGAGCGCAAGCGGCGCCCGCGTCGTCTTGCCGGCGCCCGGCTGCGCCACGAGCACGGCATTTCTCGCCTCCCCAAACGCTGCGCTCAGGGGCTTCAGAACTTCATCGACGGGCAGGGCCGGTTCCAGCTTCATTGCTCAAGGCTCTTTGGCCGATTGATCTGGTCTCGCGCAAGGTGCCGTGTTAGGAGCGCGGACCAATCTTTTGCACGGCGAAGCTACCCGCAAACCGCGAAACGCATGAGCGCGCAGATCATTCCCGTCCAGCCTTTCGATCTTGTCGTCTATGGCGGCACGGGCGATCTCGCCATGCGCAAGCTTATGCCGGCTCTCTATCACCGCGACCGCGACGGTCAGCTGCCGATCGAGGCGCGCATCATCGCCGTCTCGCGTCAGGAACTCGACGATGAGTCCTATCGCCAGAGGGTTGCAAAGGCGCTCGAGGCCCATTTGAGCCTTTTGGATCACGATCCCGGCGTGAAAAAGCGCTTTCTCCACCGTCTGCACTATCGGCCTCTCGACGTCACTGCCGATGGCCGCTGGAAGACGCTGCGCCACCTGCTTGACGCAGCGCCGGGGCGCATTCGCGTGTTCTATTTGGCGACGGCGCCCGATCTCTTCGGCGAGGTGGCGGGCAGGCTCAAGCTTGAGGGGCTCATCACGCCTGAGAGCCGCGTCGTTCTCGAAAAGCCCATCGGCAGGGATTTGGACAGCGCCAGGGCGATCAATGATCGCGTCGGCGAGGTCTTCAGGGAGCATCAGATTTTCCGCATCGATCACTATCTCGGCAAGGAGACGGTGCAGAATCTCATGGCCCTTCGCTTTGCCAATTCGCTGTTTGAACCCATGTGGAACAATGGCGCCATCGACCATGTGCAGATCACCGTCGCCGAAACGATGGGGGTTGAGGGGCGCGCCGCCTATTATGATAAGGCGGGGGCCCTGCGCGACATGGTGCAGAACCATCTGATCCAGCTTCTCTGCTTGACCGCCATCGAGCCGCCGCAAGCCTTCGCTGCCGATGCCGTGCGCGATGAGAAGCTGAAGGTGCTGCGCAGCCTGAGGCCGTTGAGCGGCGGCGACGTTGCGAGCAGCGTCGTGCGTGGCCAATATGCGCCAGGCGCCATCAACGGCAGCACCGCCAAGGGCTTCGCCGATGAGATCGGTCATCCGACGCGGACCGAGACCTTCGTTGCCCTCAAGACTCAGATCGAAAATTGGCGCTGGGCGGGCGTACCGTTCTATCTGCGCACCGGCAAGCGGCTGCCGCAGCGCGTTTCGGAGATCGTGGTCCAGTTTCGCGCCATTCCGCATTCGATCTTCGGTCGCGATGCCGGCGCGATCGAGCCCAATCGCCTGGTCCTCAGGCTCCAGCCCGACGAAGGCGTGAAGCTGCAGCTGATGAGCAAGGATCCGGGGCCTGGCGGCATGCGCCTGAAGGCCACGCCGCTCAACTTGTCCTATGCCGACACGTTCAAGGCGCGCTGGCCGGAGGCCTATGAGCGGCTGATCCTCGATGTGGTGCGCGGCAATGCCACGCTTTTCATGCGCCGCGACGAGGTTGAGGCGGCCTGGGCCTGGATTGAGCCCATTCTCGACCAATGGGAAACGGCAGGGCCTGCGCTTTCGCAGTATCCCGCGGGCTCATGGGGCCCCTCCGCTGCCGTTGCCCTGATGGCGCGCGACGGCCGCAGCTGGCTGGACCCCGAAGAATGAGGCAGGAGAGAAGATTCGATAGCTCGGAAGCGATGGCGGCGGCCTTGGCGGAATCGATTGCTCTTGAACTGTCCGAAGCGATCGCAAGCCGTGGCCATGCGAGCCTCGTCGTCTCGGGCGGCCGCACGCCTGTTCTCATGTTCGACCATCTGGCGCGGGCGAGGCTTGCGTGGAACAAGGTCACGGTGACGCTCGCCGACGAACGCCTGGTTCCGGCAACGGACGCCGACGCGAACGAGCGTCTCGTCCGCGATCATCTCTTGCAGAATGAGGCCGAGCGCGCGGTTTTCCTCCCCCTCTGGCAGGGTGAGGGCGATCCGGTGGAAAGCGCTCTCGAAGCGGTTTCGGCCATGAACCGGCCCTTCGATGTTGTCCTTCTGGGCATAGGTGAAGACGGCCATTTCGCCTCGCTCTTTCCGCGCATGCCTGGTTTGGCGGCAGCTCTCGATCCGGCCTCCGTCTCCCTCGCGGTTTTCATTGAGGACGCGGGCGCCCGCCACCCGCGCGTCTCGCTCACCCTGGCCGCGCTGATGGACGCGCGTCTGATTTTTCTGTCCTTCGCCGGCACGGCGAAGCGGGAGGTCTTCGAGCGCGCCATGCAGCCGGGACCGCCCGAGGATTTGCCCATACGTGCGGTTCTTCGGCAGAACGCCGTTCCTGTCGATGTCTATTGGTCGGCGGTTTGGGCATGAGCCATGCCTATCCGCTGCTGGTGGCCGACATCGGCGGCACGCATGCGCGTTTCGGAGTCGTTCACGCACGAGGCGAAAGGCCTTCGGACATTAGGACCATTCCGGGTCAGGAGCATCCCTCCCTGCAATCGGCCCTTCAAGCCTATCTCGCCGCGGTCGGCGGCGAGCCGCCGCGCCGGGTCTGTATTGCGGTAGCGGGTCCCGTTCAGCCGGGCCATTTCATCCTGACCAATCGTCCCCAGTGGAATACACCCCTCTCCGTTCTCAAATCTGCCTTCAAATTCGAGCTTGTCGACGTGATCAACGATTTCGAGGCGCTGGCGGGCGCCTTGCCCTTGCTCGAGCGCGGCGAGCGCGAGCCGATTGGAGAGCCCTCGACAGCCGCCGTTGCCGATGTGCTCGCCGTGGTCGGCCCCGGCACGGGTCTCGGCGTGGGAGCGGCGGTGCGGACGCGGTCGGGCTGGCAGGCGCTGCCGGGCGAAGGCGGCCATGTCGAACTGGCGAGCCCCGATCCTCGCGCGCGGGCCGCCATTGGGGCGGCATCGCATTACGGCCGTGTCTCGGCCGAGCGTTTCCTGTCGGGCCCTGGCCTTGAGCTTTTGCACGCCACCTTGGGCGCGATCGACGGCAGCCCGCGCCAGGCACTCGATGCTGCGGCGATCGCCAAGCGCGCAGACTCAGGCGATGAACAGGCGCGCGACACTGTCGCCGTTTTCCTGAAATTGCTTGCCGGCTTCGCCGGCGATGTCGCCCTGATGCTCGGCGCACGTGGAGGCGTTTTCTTGAGCGGCGGCGTCATCATGCGCCTGCGCCATTTCATCGATGCGCAGTGTTTTCGCGAGGATTTTGAGAACAAGGGGCGCTTGCGCTCCTATATGGCCGCCATTCCCGTCAATCTCATCGCTATCGATACGCTCGCCCTGCGCGGCTGCGCCCTTCATCTCGAGAATCTGGAAGGTGCAACCGAATGACCGATCCGCAAGACAAGCTCGCGGAATCGCTGAAGCTTTCGCCCGTCGTCGCCGTTCTCGTCATCGACGACGCAGCCCTTGCTGTCCCCCTCGCGCGTGCCCTTGTCAAGGGCGGCATCAGACTGATCGAGATCACGTTGCGCACGCCGGCGGCCATGGAGGCGATCGCCCGCATTGGCGGCGAGGTCGAAGGCGCTGTGGTCGGTGCCGGCACGCTCCTGTCGCCTCGTCAGTTCGATGAGGTGGCAAGGCTCGGCTGCCGTTTCGCCGTCAGCCCCGGCGCAACGGAGGCTTTGATCGGGGCCGCTCTCACCTCCGGCATCCCGTGGCTCCCGGGCGCAGCCACCTTGAGCGAGATGATGCGCCTCGAGGAGCGAGGATTCGCGCTGCAGAAATTCTTTCCCGCCGAAGCTTCAGGCGGCGTCTCTTATCTCAAGAGCGTCTCATCCGTTCTGAGAACGGTCCGCTTCTGCCCCACGGGCGGTATCGACGCGCGCAACATGGCGGCCTATCTGGCGCTTCCCAATGTGCTCTGCATCGGGGGCTCATGGCTTGCGCCCGCGCCGCTCGTAGGGGCTCGCCGCTGGGCCGAGATTGAGGCCTTGGCCGCTAGCGCGGCAGGAGCCCGTCGAGGATGATCCGCTTCACCGCCGCCTTGGCCGAGGCGAAGAACGCGTCATCGCTCAGGTCCTTGCCGGTGAGCGTTGCGATCTGCGCGGCGAAATCGGCATAGTGCTGCGTCGTCGCCCAGATGGCGAACAAGAGATGATGCGGATCGATCTCGGCGAGACGCTTTTCTTCCACCCATTTGCGGATTGTCGCCTTCTTCGCCTCGATGAGGCTGGCGAGCTCGGTGCTCAGCACCTGCGAGAGATGCTTCGCCCCCTGCATGATCTCGATCGCAAACAGGCGCGAGGCAACGGGATGCATCCGTGAATAGGTCAGCTTCCGGTCGATATAGTGTCCCAGCGCTTCGCGCGGGCTTTTCTGGGGATCGAGTTCGCGCAGAGGCTCGAGCCACATGTCGAGCGTGCGCCCCAGGACGGCGCGGTAGAGCTCTTCCTTGGTGCGGAAATAATAGAGCACATTGGGCTTCGACATTTCCGCCGCCTCGGCGATCTGGTCGATCCGTGCGCCGGAGAATCCGTGCCGTGAAAAGATCACGAGCCCGGCATCGAGAATCCGCTCGACATTCACCTCACCGATGCGCGATTTGGGTTTCTTGAGACTGGCGACCGCCATCTGTGCTGAACTTGACCATTTGATCAATTTCAGTACAACCTAGGTCAAAGCGAAAAGCAAGAACAGTGGGGAGGGTGCGCTGCGGCCGAAGTCCTTGTCGCCTGTCCTTCGATCGGACGTGGCCGTCCCGCGCCCCAAGGTCGTCGAGGCCGAGAACCTGTCCTTGACCTTCACGACTGCCGACGGGCCGGTCTATGCTCTCGCCAATGTGAGCTTGACGGTGGCCGAGGGGGATTTCGTCTCCTTCATTGGTCCGTCCGGCTGCGGCAAGACTACGCTGCTGCGCATCATCGCCGATCTTGAAAAGCCTTCGAGCGGACAGATTGCCGTCAACGGCCTGAGCCCTGAACAGGCGCGCCTTGCCCGCCACTATGGCTACGTCTTCCAGGCGCCGGCGCTCTATCCCTGGCGCACGGTCGAGCGCAACATCGCCTTGCCGCTCGAGATCATGGGCTTTGCCCGCGCCGAGCAGAGAGAGCGCATTGCCCGCAACATCGAGCTCGTCAACCTCAAGGGCTTTGAAAAGAAATTTCCTTGGCAGCTCTCGGGCGGCATGCAGCAGCGCGCGTCGATCGCCCGCGCTCTCTCCTTTGATCCCAAGCTTCTCCTGATGGATGAGCCTTTTGGGGCCTTGGACGAGATCGTCCGCGACAGCCTGAACCTTCAGCTCCTCAGGCTTTGGCGCGAGACCGGAAAGACCGTGCTCTTCGTCACCCATTCGATTCCGGAAGCCGTCTTCCTCTCCAATCGCATCATCGTCATGTCGCCGCGCCCCGGCCGCATCATCGATGTGATCGATTCCGACCTCCCCGGCGAGCGCACTCTCGACATCCGCGAGACCAGGGAGTTTCTCGATATTGCCCATCGCGTGCGCCTGGGCTTGCGCGCTGGCCATTCCTATGACGATTGACCTCGCGCAAAGGCCTGCCGACGGTCTCACGACGCAGCTGCGTCGCGGCAGCGCCTTGCCGGTGCTCACCGTGGTGCTGGCGATCCTCCTCGTCTGGTATGCCGCCGCCGTCTGGCTCAACGCGCCGTTTGTCGGCGGTGCCGATCCCTCTCTATCCTTTCGCGACCTGGTGTGGGCTTCCTGGCGGAGCGAGCGCCCTGTGCTGCCGGCGCCGCATCAAATCATCGCTGAACTGTGGAGAACGGTGATTGAAACCCCCGTCACGTCGAAGAGGAGCCTGCTTTAT
>DATBMX010000195.1:0-3956 GCA_036554625.1 Aestuariivirgaceae bacterium | reverse complement strand
GCGCCGCCCTTTGGGGACCGTAGGCTCAGGTTGGCTGCCGTCCCATGAAAAAACCCAATCGAATTGCTGGGGAAATGGCGATGCATGGCGGTCGCCGGACCTTTTGATGCAGTTGCTCTACGTCAGCCACGCTAGCGTTGCGATCCTCTGTGCGGAAAACACCCTGCCATACCATCGCCCGCCCCTTTCCAAGGGCTTTCTCCTCGATAGCCCGAGCCGAGCCGGCATTTTGATTCGTGACCCGGCGTTCTATCGGGATCATAGAATCGAGGTGCTCTTGGGAGCCCGCGCTTTGCGTCTCGATCCCGCCAGCAGCACGGTCGATACCGACACCGCCGGCCGCTTCCATTTCGGCAAGCTCTTGATCGCGACCGGAGCAAGCCTCGACAAGTTATCCGTGCAGGGAGCGCACCTGCAAGGCATCCATTACTTGCGCACGGTGGATGACGCGCTGGCCTTGCAGCAGGCGATGCCCAATGCCGAACACGCGGCCGTCATCGGTGCAAGCTTTATCGGGATGGAGATGGCCGCGGCCTTCGCTACGCGAGGCATCAAAACGACGCTCATCGCGCGAGACGAGCTGCTTTACGAGAAGCTGAACTCGCCCGAGGTTGCACAATTCTTTGCGGAGTATTTTCGAGCAAGAGGCGTCGAGTTCATTTTTGGCGAAGCGGTCGTGGAGTTTCGCGGCGCCACGAAAGTCGAGGGCGTAGTGACCAGCACCGGGAGACTGGTTCCCTGCGATATCGCCGGAATCGGTATCGGCGTTCATCCGGCAACCGGATTTCTCCGCGACAGTGACCTCTGTTTGGATGAAGGCGTCGTCGTCGACCAATACCTCGAGACCAATCGGCCCGGTATATTCGCCGCGGGTGATGTCGCCAATTTCTATGATCCGATAGCCCGAGTCAGGCACCGGGCAGAACACTGGGACAATGCCGTCAGGCAGGGGCGGATCGCTGCCTGGAACATGCTCGGCGAGCGGCAATCCTGGCGCACGGTCTCCTATATCTTTTCCGATGTTTTCGACCTCACGTTCAATGTGGTAGGCACCACTCCTGCCGCGGATGAACGCATCGTGAGGGGAGCGGTCGAGGACGGCGCGTTTTCCGTTCTCTATCTCACCGACAACCGCCTGCGGGGAGCCTTTCTGTTGGAGCAGTCGCTGGTGGAAGCCAAGGCCGCCGGGGCGCTCATCATCAACCGTAGCGATCTTGCGAAGGCCAAGGCGCAACTGGCGGACAGCCGCTGTCCGCTCGATCGGACAGCCGTTCAGACGGTCTTGATTCTTCAAGGAGGCGGAGCGCTCGGCGCCTTCGAGTGCGGCGTGGTCAAGGCGCTCGAGGAGCAAAAGATCCATCCGGATCTGGTCGCAGGTGTCTCGATCGGCGCCTTCAACGCGGCGATCATCGCTGCAAATCCTCGCAACGCCACCGCAGCGCTGGAGGCTTTCTGGCGCGAGCTCAGCATGAAAACCCTCGATGCGCCAAACGAAGAGCTGCGTCGCACCATTTCATCCTTGCAGTCACTGGTGTTCGGTGCGCCCAACTTCTTTCGCCCGCGCTGGTTCGAACCCGTTCTTGGTCCGGCTCAGCTTCCGGCCTATTGGACCAGCTTCTATGATCCCACCCCGCTCAAGGCTACCCTGAGCAAACACATCGCCTTTGAGAGTTTGAAGGACAGCCCCGTTCGCTTGGTGCTGAGCGCGGTGGATGTGGAGACGGGCGAGCTTGCCAGCTTCGACAGCTATGTCGACGAGATCACCCCAGAGCACATCCTAGCGAGCGGAAGTCTGCCGCCGGGTTTCCCGTGGACCACGATCGATGGGAAGCACTATTGGGACGGCGGCCTTGTCAGCAACTCGCCATTGGACCAGGTGGTCGAGATCGGCGGGCTCACCGGCAAGAAAATTTACATCGTCAATCTGTGGGTCGGAAAGAGAACGTTACCGCAGTCGATCCCCGAGGTGCTGGCCCGTCGCGACGAAATATTCTTTGCCGAGAAGATCAGGCGTAGTATTCGCGGCTGGGAGTCCATTGACAATTACCGCCGGCTCGTCGAGGAAGTCATGGGCCACCTCGAACCCAAAACTGCCGATCAGATTAGGCGCAGGCCACATTACATAGAGACCATGGGGGAGGCTGGCCCGCTCTCGATCACCCGCATCACGCGGGAGCCCGCGACAGGAGAGTTGCCGTCGCGAGATTACGAATTCTCGCGCAAGACCATCGAGGAGCACATCGCGCACGGCTACGACGTCGCCAGAAGGGCGTTGGCGCGCGAGGCGGGCGGCAGGTGAGAATGGCCGGACTCCTCCTCTTCCGCGCCATCGCGCGGCGCGGCCGGACCTTCTGGGCGTCAAGTCCGCCACCCGCGTTTTCCCAGCAGGTCGATGCTTTCAGGCCGCCGCAACGACCGCCGTCACCGACGGCCAGAGCCTCCGCCTCCTAAGCGGGGCCACTTTAACGGTTCATTCGCGCGCTGATCGGATGCGTTACGACTGGCGCATTACCGGCGACGTAAAAACTCCGCAGCTCGTCTTCCAGCGCTCGATCGGCCACTGTCACGCGCTCGTGTTGGCGCAAATGCTCTAACCAGCTCTCCACAATGAACACCTCGATGTGTCGAGCCGGATCTGCTTTGTCGGCGAAATGCTCCCAAAGCAACGCCCCATCACGTCGACGTAATTGGCCCATGCGCTCGAGAGCTTCTGCGCACGCGGTCTCTTGTTCCGGATCGATGCGATATTCGATCGTAACCATGACTGGCCCACGGTCATCGACGATCGTTCTGGCAACAACTGGAGCAGGCCAGTGCTCGGAGGCTTTGTAAGCCGCTGGATCGGGAAGGGGCAGCCGCCAGCGTAGGGCCAGAACACTCGCCCCCCAACCCGACGGCAGCGATGACAAGCGCCATCGGTATACCGAGCTGATGGGCAAGTACGCCCCAGAGCAGGCTGCCAACATGGTCTACGGCGGGGCCTTCGTCGATCAAGCACGCGAATGCGGTCTCATTGTCGCAACTGGGTGCGACGCGTTGCTTGGATCCGGCGTGGCATGGCTGCATCTTTGGAGCCAGCGTCGTCCCGAACCAAGACGACGCGTGAGATGCAGCATACCGAATCCGGTCGGATCACAGTGGTCCGTTGAGATCCCAGAAGTCGCGAAGGCGGCGAACTCGGAACTAGAGGCCGATCAGATCCGCATGACACAGGCCGCGCTGGAGGGGCGCGAAACGAGACATGCCACCAAAGGTAAGCGCGGCTGACCGAATGTCCAACCCGCGCTTGCGGCCCCTCGTTTCGGGACCAATCGTCCAGATGAATGAGCTTGCTCTGCCGCTTCTTGATTCACCATAGTGAGTCGGAGGCTATCGATGGCGGTTTCACCCGGGACGTTGCTGATCGCGATTATCGCGCTTCCTTTCTTGGGAAGCTGCGCCGCCATGCTGTTTCGGGCGAATGCCCGGAACGCGGAGGCGTACCTGGCAGGGCTCGTGGCTGTGCTTGGCCTGTCGATGGTGGTCGCGGCCTATCCCGGCGTCGTCCATGGCGCGCTCCTGAAATACGAGGCACCCTGGGTTCCTGACCTTGGATTGTCTTTCAGTCTCCGGATGGACGGCCTGGCGTGGGTGATGGCGGCCCTCATTACAGGCATCGGGGTGCTGGTGGTGCTGTATGCGCGCTACTACATGTCCCCGACCGACCCCGTCCCGCGCTTCTTCTCCTTCCTGCTCGCCTTCATGGGCGCAATGCTCGGCATTGTTCTCTCGGGCAACCTCATCCAGCTGGTCTTCTTCTGGGAACTGACCAGTCTTTTTTCCTTCCTCTTGATCGGTTATTGGCACGGAAGCGCGCAGGCGCGCGAGGGGGCCCGCATGGCGCTGATCGTAACATCGGCCGGCGGCCTCTCCCTGTTCGCTGGCGTGCTGGTTCTCGGGCATATCGTCGGCAGCTA
>DATBMX010000074.1:0-3848 GCA_036554625.1 Aestuariivirgaceae bacterium | reverse complement strand
CAGTACTTTAGCGCAAAGTGGCTGGCCGATCTATTGGGTTGGTAGGGGGGATGGTGAGGGGAGGGACGGTAAACAATTTGCCGCCCGTCCCGAGCCGCGAATGGTTCCTGACACGTTTTCTCTGCCTCTATCGAATGTCCTGAAAGAATACGCGAGGGAGGATCGGAAGGCGGAATTCGACATGCAGAATGATGAGCAGGACGCGGGCGAAACTGCGCCAGATTCCCATCTTCAAGAACTTCCGGGCGTCAGTGATGACGGGGGGTGAAAGTAAAAGCGGTCTGGTCACCGTGAGCAGCCGCTCGCAGAAGGCGACATCCTCGAGAATTGGCTGAGGTGGAAAACCTCCGAGCTCTTCAAACAAGCGGCGGCGGACGAAAAGCGCTTGATCTCCATAAATGATCCGGCTTCGTGTGCAACGGATATTGTCGAGAAAAGAGATCAGCTGAAGCCGCCAATTGTTTCCCGAGAAACGGTGCCTGAAGCCGCCGGCTTGGCTCGCCTGGTCCCACTCCAGTTCATTCAACCGTCGGATGGCACCGGGCGGTAAGAGAGTGTCGGCATGAAGAAAGAGCAGCCATTCGCCGCCGGCGGCTCTTGCGCCGGCATTCATCTGCGCCGCTCGGCCTTTCGGAGCGGTCAACAGCCGACGCGAATCTTCGTTCGAAAAGCCGGGGTCCCGCGCGTCATCGGTGAAGCCGAATGAGGTCACGATCGCGCGGGTCCGGTCGGTGCTGCCGCCATCGACAAGGATCACTTCAAAGGCGCCATCTTGCTGGAAGAGCGACTCCAGAGTGTCCGGCAGGGCCTGCTCTTCGTTATATGCCGGGATGACGACCGACACCATGTCCTGCTCCATCCGACTCATCATCAGCGATGGCCTCCGGCGAGAGCCAGAACGGAAGAAAAGTCTTGACGTCGCCGGCCCAGGCGGCTGGATTTTCGTCGATAGATTCGAATAGACCGCTCAATTCGAGCACCATGCGCTCAGTCAGCCCGAGATAATCCTCGGCGAGCCGTCGCAACGTTGCCGCATCGGTGCGGTGTTCCGCCATGGCCCGTTCCAGCACTCGTCTGCCAAAACCATGATGGGCTTCCTCCTGCTGAAGCAATATGCGACGCAACCGGCCAAAAGGCGCCGCGCGCTTTGCCAACCCCGACTCGATGCGGCGTAGAATGGCTTCGCCCAATCCCTCCAAAATGACTTGCTCAGCCAGCAGACTCTCGATCACGTCCTGTCGTGACAGGGCATCGAACACTTTCCGTCGATACTCTTCCAGCGGCGCGAGAACCGGCACGCTGCCGACATGTTTGGGTGCCAGCCACGCGATGGCTGTCCGAAAGATCATTGCATGTGCGGCTTCCTGGCGGGCCTGACTCAGCAAAAACAGCCGCTCCCGGGGGTCCGTGACCATTGCCGCCTGAGCATCCGCACAGGCGCTTGCCAGTCGTTCCCCATCCGCAAGAAACGTCAAGAGCCTTGCGATCGGCACCTTCTCATCAGCGCGTACGAGCATGAGCCGTCTCACTGGGTGGCGGACCGTTGAGATTCCAGTCATAGTCCATGTACGTGATCCGGTAGAGACCGGCGGCGAGATCATGCGCGACGGCGGCGTCCTGCACGTACTGCGCGACAAACCGCGGAACCGAGCCGGCGTTCGCGGAAAAATCCTCCTCGAACCAATCGAAGATCTTGGACAGATAGGCGATCTTCTCGCCGCTGTCGAAGCGGTTTCTCGCCGGATCGTTGACGAATGCACGCGCTGCGCGATCCAATTGGCGATCGAGTTCGCTTCCTTCATACGCCGATGACGATAGCTTCGGACACGAGGAGGATGCGCAGACGATCGCGAAATGGATGCGCGGCTCATGGAACTGCTTGCGCAGAACCTCGTGTTCGAGATCGCTCAGACTGAGACGAACCCCTCCGATGCCGTACCGATGGCTCTTGAAGAAGCGATACCACCCGATGTAAGGCTTGGGGCTGTATCCGTCAAGAATGCCTTGAACCGCACACGCATTGTACGCGTTGATCCAAAACGCGACCTTCTCCGCTTCCGAGCCAAGCGCAGACGGATTCACCCGGTCGAGCTGCGCCAGATAATCCGCGAATCGACGATCGGTCTGTATTTCGGGATAATTCACCCGCCCATCGTGTACCGATGTCAGGAGCACATCGGTAAGTAGCTGATGCGAGACTTTGGTCGGGTCGATCGGGTTCGAGGGCGTAAATCGTTCAGGCACCGAAGAGCAGCCGGCGAGAACTGACGCCACAAAAAGCAGCGTGCAGATACCTACGCCGGAACCGGTAGTTGCTCTCGCGCGCGCGTGGGTCGACCGAAACGGCACCGGATTCACCTATCCGGATGGCATGCTATGGATCTGTCGTAGTAGAACTACTGCAAAGTTAGCGTGTGCACTTCTTGAGACCAGACTAAGTGACCGAAATCATACTATATCGGGGGCAAAGAACTCAGTATGCCTCTCTTTCCCCTCTGCGAATGAGTTGCATCCCAGGTATGCATAAGCGCATCATCCTCCGTATATAGCTGAAACCTTCGTGTACGAGCCGGCTTTCACCCAGCCGGATCATTATGAAAGGCATGCCGTGCCGTCCTGGTCTCTTCCCACGCATGATTACTGGTCCACACCGTTCGCCGAATCATTGCTCAAGCACCTCGATCTTTTTCCAGGAGCGACGATTCTGGATGTGGCTTCAGGGCATGGAATTCCTGCCTTCTATCTTGCCGAACAAGTAGGCCCTTCCGGACAGGTACTGGGGATCGATATCGATGCGCGTCAGGTGGAACGTGCCAGAATGATTCAAGGGCAGCAGCTCTCCTGGTTACGGTTCGAATGTCTTGATGTGCGCTCGTTACCACCCGACCTGCCCAATTTCGATCGAATAACCGGGAATCTATCGGTCATGTTCTTTCGTCCCGATCGCTTCGCGACGCTAGAGGGTCTGTCAGCCCACCTCAAACCGGGCGGACAAATCGTACTGACGTTTCCATCGCTGGGCACGTTCGATTCTCTATGGCGACGAATCGATCAGGAAATGGCGGTACGGCAATTACGTGCCGAACGACGGCGGCTTGAAGCATATATCGCTGAACGACCGTCTGCTGAAGAAGGCCGTGACTGGCTGCACAAGCTCGGCTTCAAACGCGTCGTCATCAGCGAATATCCCTTGGAAGTGACGGCCGGTCATGGACGCGCGCTTTTGCATGATCCGTTGCTGCGCGGCGGGTTTCTCGACGACGTGTATGAGTGTTTTGATGATCCCACACTTGCTGAGGCAGTCATGACAGCAGTGTCGGAGGATGCCCAGAGCTTCGTGCCTCTGGTCGCTCAGCGCTGCGTTCTGTCCGGATGGAAACCGTGAGGACGGTAGCAGCTATTGTGGGAAGATTGAGAGGTGAGGGGCGGGGGCGATCATCCGCCGCCTCGCCACGCGCCGCGAAATGGTTCCCGTCACCTCGCACCCTGTAGGCGGTAGCTGATAGACAACGTCCCGACCGAGAGATCATAATTCCTTTTATTATCTTCAGTCATTTCCATCTCATCATTTCCGGTCTCATTCCAGTTCAGTAATTCACCAATCGCGTGAAGACAGCTTCGCCTTGATGCAAACGGTCGTTGACAATGAGCATGCGGCAGGAGATGCGGTTTGAGTCAGGAGTTCTCAAAGTAGATGCAAGGGGGGAGTTCTCGCTGGAGGAAGCCAAGCGCTCATTCCTAGAGATGCTGGAGGCTGTTGCCCAATATCAGGCCGAGAAAGTACTCTTCGATGGTCGAAACCTGAAGGGAGAGCCTGCACGCATCGAGCGCTTCTTCTATGGCTATTT
>DATBMX010000022.1:0-5053 GCA_036554625.1 Aestuariivirgaceae bacterium | reverse complement strand
TGGCTTGAGCCCAAGTGGTTCGAGATGCGAGGCTTTTCCAATCGCGGGACACTCGGCTGCCCGGGCTTCGCAATTCCGCCTCAATTGTTGAGGATCACACGGGTGCAAAGGGAAGTCCGCGACGCGACAGGACGGCGATGCCGAGCAGGACAGCCCTTCACGATCTTGACCATGACAGAGGGGTTGGCGCCTCCAGTTCGGCGTTGAGAATGATGGAGACCGGTTGTTCAAGGGGCATTACCGGTCAGTGCTGCTTTCAAGACTGATGGAGCTCGTGACGCTGTGATGATGATTCAGAGGGGTTGCTTGAGGTTCTTGTCCATGGCCGGCCTGTTGACGCTCCTCGGAGCGTTGGGCGCGGACGACGTTCGGGCCCAGGCGAGCGGGGCCCAGCAGAAGCCGCCGGTCAAGGCCTTCGGGCCGCGGGTACAGAAGCCGCAGGCGCAGAATCAGAGACCGCAGAGGCGCGCGCCCCCGCCCGAAATCATCGCAACCTATGATGACTGGAAGATCCAGTGCGAGACCGTGCGGCTGAGGCGACCGCAGCGGCAGAGCAGCAGTGAAGGCGAACCCGGCGAGAGTTCGGGAAAGTCCGACAATGCGGCAGCGGAAGCCACGGAAGCAGCGGATGACGCGGCAGCGCCTGAGAACGCCTCGGCAGCCGCGGAAACCCGGCGCTTGTGCGGCATGGTGCAATCGGTGCGCAGCGAGACGCGACCGCAGATCGGCCTCACCGTTTATTTCTCGCGAAGCAAGCAGGGCGACAAGACGCAGACGCAGATGCGGGTGATGGCGCCGATCGGTGTCTTCCTGCCGACCGGCGTCGGCCTGGAGATCGATGGCGTGGCGCTCAAGAGCCGCGTGCAATTCTCCAATTGCCTGCCGCAGATATGCCTGGCGCGCGCCGAAGCCACGCCGGAAACATTGGACAAGCTGCTGAAGGGATCGGTCGCCAATTTCTTCATCTGGGAGGCGCCGGGGGCGGGAATTCCGCTCAAGATCTCGCTCAAGGGTTTCAGCAAGGCGCTCGAGGCGCTCGACCAGCTCTAGCAGACATGAGGCTGGCCTCGGGGCCGGAGGATCACTACATAGGTTGTCATCTTCACAAGACGACCCATGGAGGCCCCTCGTGGCTACAGCCGACCAATCGCAGATACTGGGCGAGCTTGACCGGTCCACCGCCTCGTCGATCCTGAAAGAGGCGCTCGAGCGCGCCGACGACGGCGAGCTTTTTCTCGAATATCGGCAGTCGGAAGCGCTCGTCTTCGATGACGGGAAGCTCAAGAGCGCGTCCTTCGACACGACCCAGGGCCTCGGCCTTCGCGCCGTCGCCGGCGAAACCACAGCCTATGCCCATTCCAGCGAGTTGTCGGAAGAGGCGCTGAAACGCGCCGCGCAGACCGTGAGGGCGGTGGCGCTCGGCAAGGGCGGCGCGATGGCGCTGCCGCCGCAAAGAACAAATCGCAGGCTCTACAGCGACGTCAATCCGGTGGCGACAGTGGATTTCGCCCAAAAGGTGAAGCTCATCCGCGAGGCGGATGATTTCGCGCGCCGCCTCGATCCGCGCGTCAGGCAGGTGTCGATTTCGCTCACGGGCGAGTGGCAGGTCGTGGAGATCATGCGTCCCGACGGCTATGCGGCGCGCGACGTGCGGCCGCTCGTGCGCTTCAATGTCAGCATCGTCACCAGCGAAGGCGCGCGGCAGGAGAGCGGCAGCTACGGCATGGGCGGACGTTCCGGATATGAACGCTTCCTCACCACGGAAAACTGGCAGGCGGCGGTCCAGGAGGCCCTGCGCCAGAGTCTCGTGGCGCTCGAGTCCGTCGCCGCGCCGGCGGGCGAGATGGATGTGGTGCTGGGGCCCGGCTGGCCAGGAATCCTTTTGCACGAGGCCATCGGGCACGGGCTCGAGGGCGATTTCAACCGCAAGAAGACGAGCGCCTTCGCGGGGCTGATGGGACAGAGAATCGCGACAAGGGGGATCACCGTCGTCGACGACGGTACGATCGAGGCGCGCCGCGGCTCGCTCAGCATCGACGATGAAGGCACCCCTACCAACCGGACGGTGCTGATCGAGGATGGAATTCTCGTCGGCTTTATGCAGGACAGGCTCAACGCCAGGCTGATGGGCGTCGCGCCCACAGGCAATGGACGGCGCCAGTCATTCGCCCATTCGCCCATGCCGCGCATGACGAACACCTACATGCTCGCGGGCGACAAGGACCCGCAGGAGATCGTGAGTTCGGTATCGCAGGGACTCTATGCCGTGAATTTCGGCGGAGGCCAGGTCGACATCACCAGCGGCAAGTTCGTCTTCTCCTGCACGGAGGCCTACAAGATCGAGAACGGGACGATCGGCGCCCCGGTCAAAGGCGCCATGATCATCGGCAGCGGCGCCGATGCGCTGACGCGCATATCGATGGTGGGCAACGACATGAAGCTCGATTCAGGCATCGGCACCTGCGGCAAGCAGGGACAGGGGGTGCCGGTGGGCGTCGGGCAGCCTACGCTGCGGCTCGACCGCATCACGGTGGGCGGCACGGCGGCCTGACCTGCGTCCCGCGTGCCACAGGCCATGAGAGCCGAAACCCCTTCATCGCTCCTCCATCCGGACAGCAAGACGCCGACAAAGGTCGCGAAATTCGTCTCCGGCTCGACCATGCGGCATGTGGTGATCATGACGCTGACGGGCGCACTCGGCCTCATGGCCATGTTCTTCGTCGACCTCATCGATCTCTTCTTTCTCAGCCTGCTCAAGCGCACCGAGGTGACCGCGGCCATCGGCTTCGCCGGCACGCTCGCATTCGTCAATCTGGCGCTGTCGCTGGGAACAGGCATTGCTGCGGCGGCGCTGGTGGCCCGAAATCTCGGCGCTGGACGGGTGGAGGATGCGCGCCATTTCGCGACAAACACCGCCGTGTTCGCGCTGTGCCTGTCGCTCCTCATCGCGCTTGCCGTGGCGGTGCAGGCAGACGGGCTTTTAAGGCTTCTGGGCGCGCGCGGCGAGGCACTGGAACTCGCCAAGCTCTATGTGCGCATCCTATGCCCCGGCTTCGCACTGCTCGGGGCGGGCGTAACCTTCGCCTTCATTCTGCGCGGGCTCGGGGACGCGCGGCGCGCGATGTACATCACCCTCGTCATCGCGATCATCACCGCCGTCCTCGATCCCATACTGATCTTCGGTCTCGATCTCGACATCAGGGGCGCGGCGATCGCCACTCTTTGTGGCTATGCCGGGGCATTCGCCGTGGGCTATGTCAGCGTCACGCGCGCGCATCATTTCCTTGCTCCCTTCAGCATGGCGCGCTTCCACAAGGACCTGCCTGCCATTCTGGCGCTCGCAGGGCCCGCCATGCTGACGCAGCTCGCCACGCCCTTCGCCAACGCCTATATGACGGCGGCAACAGCGCCCTTCGGCGATGACGCGGTGACGGCGATCGCCATCATCGCGAGGCTCGTGCCGGTGGCCTTCGGCATCATCTTCGCTCTCAGCGGATCGATCGGACCAATCATCGGGCAGAACATCGGCGCCCAGAAATTCAACCGCGTCAGGCAGACCTTGTGGGATGCGCTCAAATTCAACGCGATCTACACGATGACGACGTGCATCGCCCTGTTCGTCCTCAGAGAGCAAGTGGCGCTCGCCTTCAGCGCCGAGGGCGAGACAAAGCATCTCGTGCTGTTCTTCTGCACTTTCATCTCATGGACATGGGCCTTTGCGGGCGCGCAGTTCGTGGCGAACGCCGTCTTCAACAACACGAACCGGGCGACTTATTCAACGCTGACGAATTGGGCGAAAGCGACGATCGGCACGATTCCCTTGGCCATATGGGGGGCGGCATTGTGGGGCCCGCACGGCATTCTTCTCGGCATCGGCGTCGGCTCGGTGATCTTCGGCATAATATCGGCGCTGTGGGCCTTCGCCGTGGTGAACCGGTTGAACCGGCAGCCCGAGGCGTCATGAGGCGAAGACCATGAGCATCATGAGCATTCTTGATGAGGCGCAGGGAGGGCAGCTTTTCAGGAAGCTGGGAGGGATCGCCGGAGCTTCGCCATCGGAAGCGCGCACAGCGATCGAGGCGTTTTGTCCGACGATTGCGGCGCGGCTTAAGACGAAAGCGGAAGACCGCGGCGCGTTCGATGAGCTGCTCGCGCTGCTCGACGACAATGACGGCGACCTCCTGACGAGCGGCGACCTCGCCAGCCGCGACGCGATGGAGGACGGCGAAGCCGTTCTCGAACAGGCCTATGGATCGCTCGAAGCAGCACGCGAGGAAGCGGCAGCATCAGCGCGGGCCCTTCGCCTCGACCGTTCGGCGGCCGAGCGTCTGCATCCGATCGCTGCGGCGCTGGTGCTCGCTCTCTTGAGCCGCCGCTTTGCGCAAGAAACTCCTGAAACAAGCGGCTTCGAAGAGGAAGGCGACCAGGGGCGAAGTTCAAACAGCGAGAGCGGCCAGAGGACTGGATTCTTCCAGATCGTGCTTGCGGCGATCGGCGGGGCGATTCTGCGCAGCCTGATCAGCAGGTTCAGGCCCCGGCGGCGCCGGCGGGCGCGATACAGCGTTTCGCGTTACGCAAGCCGGCGATCCGGACGCTCGCGCCGAACGCGCCGGCGCGAGCCTGGTCTTGAGGATCTCTTTCGCGAGCTCCTGCGCTAGCTGACTCACAGATGATCAAAGCGGCGACGTCGGTCGAGGCGGCGCTCGAGCTCGAGAATGGGGTCATAGTAGAGGGGCAGATCGAGCGTCTGCCTCACGTCCTCGCGGTTCAAACCGATGTCCCTCAGAATGTGATCGTCGAGGTCCTGGACCTGGCGCAGCATCCGCCGCTTCAGCCAGTTCTTGGCGGCGCGGCGCAGGTTGCCGAACAGCAAACCATGGAATTCCTGCGAAGCCTGATGAAGTGCATATTCGCGCATGACAAATCTCCTCATGGGGAGAAATCTTGTCGATTTCTCCTGTGCTTAGCCTCCTCGCGGGGGCCTTTTGTTGATGTCGATGACAAGAATATGCGCTTCACCCCTTGATTAATCCAACGAATGTATTTTATATAA
>DATBMX010000021.1:0-15141 GCA_036554625.1 Aestuariivirgaceae bacterium | reverse complement strand
ACTAGGCCCCTGCTGCTCTGGCTGGGCGGTTTCAAAGAGGCGATACGGCATGTTGTTCAAACCTGGCTGGGCCCTTGTCCTTTGCCTCGTCCTGTTGGCAGCATCCGGAGAGGACACATTTGCCGACGATCTTTTGAGCGTCATCCGCAGCGGCAACGACCAGATGACATCGGCTACCATCGCCGGCCATGCGATGAGCTTCGCCTATGATGCGACCTATGGGCAGCTGACCGCCATCGCCGATGCCGACAAAAACGGCTACAGCCTGAGCTTTGACGCCGACGCCCTGTTGCATCTTCCCGTAACCCAGACGGTCAAGGACCAGGCGAACGGCGACACCGTGTTCTCTGCCGCCATCGCCTATGGCGCCGATGGCCTCAGGGCGAGCCGCAGAGTGAGCGCGGGATCGGCAGGCGAGGGCAGTTCGACCACCGATTATTGGTACGGCGGTTCTCTTCATCCGCTCGTGGTTGAGCGCGACGGAGTGAACTACCGCCTCATCGGCAAGGGCATCGTTGAGGAGGTAGGCTCAAGCCAGGTGACGCGCTCCTATGCTCATGCCGATCATTCGGGCTCCGTCCGTCTGGTGACCGACGACCAGGGCGACATCGTCCAGAGCCTTTCCTATGACGATTATGGTTCGACGAGCATTGCAGGGCAGGGCGCCGCCTCAGGCAATGACGCCATGGCGAGCTTCTACCGCTTCCAGGGTCAGGAGCAGGAGATCTTCCCCCTGGCCAAGCTCGGCATCGAAAATGAAGCGCTCGGCACATGGCTCGACCAGATCCAGCTCTACCGCTTCCCCTGGCGCGACTATGCCGCGGGCCTCGCCGCTTTCATGCAAACCGATCCCGTGCCTGCCGGAGACTCTCTTTATGCCGCCTTCGACGCCAACCCGGTGAACTTCACCGATGAGACGGGAGGAATGGTCGGTGGCGCCGACGATGATGATGGTGACGACGATCGAGACGCCTACCTCGTCAGCTTGCTCGATCGAATCCTTCAGCATCCATTGCCTGCTTTCAGCGACAATGACCGGGCCTTGCTGCTGCAGGCGCGGAGGAACATCAACGCCATGTTGCAACAGCTGGTCGACAGGTCAGAAGCCATCTCGCGACGAATCCATGATCTCGACCAGAATCTGAGACAAATGGAATCCTCGCTGCAAGGCTTGCGCCAGCGCGAGGCTTACGCTCACTATTTTCGCCTCATAGGCGACCATATGCAGCAGCGGCGCCTCAGCTGGCACAACATGTCCCCCGAGGACCGCACGCGCTACCTCAACACGATCCTGTACACGGCACAGGACATCTCCGATCGCCGAATGAGCGTGGCGCAAAGGACATTAAGTGAGAGGTATCTCCTCTTGATCCGGTCGAGAGACCAGCTCATCGAGGAGCTCGACACCGTGAGCGATCTTCAGCGGGACCAGGAAAACTGGCTGGACATATATGACGTTCCGATCCGGCGCCTCGATCCGGACGAATATTTCAGCGATGCAGAAGCAGATGAAGAGGAAGACGAAGACGAAGACGACGACGACGACGATCTGCTCTTCGACGATGATCTCGGTTTCCAGATCCACGTCGGCGCCGATCGCTCTCCGCAGCACTCCGACTCCGAGGATGATGTTGATGCTGCACGGGCGCAGGAGAATGCCAATGTGAACGACAGCGGCAACCGCCCCAATCGATCTCCGGGCGATCGTGGTGCACATCGCGACGGTGACGGCGGCGCGTTGGAGTGATCAGCGGCTAGCCGTCGTCGATCTGTCTGCCGATGATGGCGATGGCCCGCTGATATACGCTGGCCGCGTTCCACCCCTGGATGGCGACGAAATTGGGCTCGCCCGGCTGATAGCCTTCACCTGCGATCCAGCCATGGCCGCTGAGGAATCTCGCCGTCGAGGCGAGCGCATCGGCCTTGCCGTTGAGGTTTACTCCGCCATTGCCGTCGCCGTCCGCGCCATAGAGCAGGATGCTCTTGGGCAGGAACTGCGTCTGGCCCACCTCGCCATGCATCGCGCCCTTGGCCGAGGGCGACAGTGCACCCTGATCGATCAGCATGAGCGCCGCATAGAGATGGTCAGTGAAATATTCGGGCCTCCGGCAGTCATAGGCGAGCGTCGCCACGGCGGAGAGCGTGTTCTGATTGCCGGTGAAGCTCCCGAACCCCGTTTCCATGCCCCAGATGGCGAGAAGCGGCCCCGCCGGCACGCCATATTTCCTTTCGATGGCGGCAAAGAGAGCGGCATTCTTGCGCTTGAGCACCTTGCCTTTGGCGGCGATGGCAGCGCCGCCGCGCTTCTGCATGAAGGCTGAAAGCGACAGCTTGAAGCTCTTCTGGCTGCGGTCCGCCTTGATCGTCGCCGGCGAATAGCTCGTTCGCATGAGCGCGGCGATTCCCTTCGTCTTGATGCCATTGGCCTTGGCTTCCGCGGCCAAGACCTTCTTCCAGCCGTCGAAGCCCTTCGCGCTGTTGCCGCACTGCGCGCCATGAGCCGGGCTGCTCGCGATCATGGCCGCGCCGGCGACGAGGAGGGTCAAGGCAAATGTGGTTTTCCCCATGACACCCGCTGTGTTTGACTGCCGCTCCAGGCCAATCGAACCACGCCTTTCGCGGCGAGTAAAGACGTTGCGCCCTGGGGGCGGGCCGATTATCGTTTGCCCCTGAACCCCGCTTCCATGGCCTCGATCTCCCTTGAAGAGCGAATCCGCAAGCTTCCCTGCTGGCAGGGCAGGGTGGCGCTCGAGCCACTGAAAGGGGGCATTAGCAATACCTCCTTCGTCGTTAAGGACGCCAGAGGAAGATTCGTCGCCCGCTGTGGCGGGGACATTGCCGTCCACCATGTTTTCCGTGATCGCGAGCGCGCTGCGAGCGAAGCCGCCTTCAAGGCCGGGCTCGCGCCCGAGCTCGTCTATGCCGAGCCCGGCATCATGGTCTTCCGCTATATCGAGGGAAGAACCTTCAGCGAAAAGGACATGCGCGCCAATGTCGAGCGTATCGTCGTGCTTCTGCGGACTTGCCATCACAAGGTCGGCCGGTTCTTGACGGGCCCGCCCGCGATTTTCTGGGTTTTCCATGTCATTCGCGATTACGCCAGCGCTCTCGATCTGGCCAAGGCGCGCAACGCGGCCGATCTGCCGCAATATGTCGATCTCGCCAACGCGCTTGAAGATCGCCAGCTGCCTCAGCCCATCGTCTTCGGCCACCATGACCTTCTTCCCGGCAACTTCATCGACGATGGCCGCCGCCTTTGGCTCATCGATTGGGAGTATGGCGGCTTCGGCACGCCGCTCTTCGATCTGGCCAATGCAGCAGCCAACGGCAGCTTCACCGAGGAGCAGGAGCAGGCGCTGTTGGCTGCCTATTATGAAGACAGGCGAGAGCCCGAGCTGCAGCGTTCCTTCGATGCGATGAAGGTTGCCTCGACCCTGCGCGAGGCGCTCTGGGCCATGGTGTCGGAGATCCATCTGAACGCTCCTGGAGCCGATTATGCCGCCCATGCCGAGGAATATTTCAGGCGGACAAACGAAGCGGTGAAGCGCTTCAATCAACGCCACGGTCGCTTATGACGCTCCCCAGGCAGGCGGAAGTGGTCGTGATCGGCGGCGGCATCATCGGCTGCTCCGTGGCCTATCATCTCGCCAAGGATCACAAGGCGAATGTGCTGCTTCTCGAGCGCGCGAAGCTCACGTCGGGATCGACTTGGCACGCGGCGGGTCTTGTCGGTCAATTGCGCTCATCCGCTTCGATCACTCAGGTCTTGCGCTATTCCGTCGACCTCTACAAGCGCCTTGCCGGGGAGACGGGCCTCGAAACGGGGTGGAGAATGAGCGGCTGCCTGCGCCTTGCCGCCAATAGCGAGCGCTGGACGGAATATCGCCGTCTCGCCACCACCGCCCAGAGCTTCGGTCTCGACATGCATCTCCTCTCGCCCGCGGAGGTGAAATCCATGTGGCCCCTCCTGGACACGAATGATCTTGTCGGCGCGAGTTTTCTTCCCACCGACGGGCAGGCGAGCCCCTCCGACATCACCCAGTCGCTCGCCAAGGGGGCGCGCATATTCGGCGCCGATATTCGTGAAAACATCGCCGTGACGGGCTTTGACGTGAAGGACGGACGCGTCCTTTCCGTAGCGACGTCGGCCGGCGCGGTCGCTTGCGAGAAGCTCGTGCTCTGCGCCGGCCAATGGTCGCGCCAGATCGCCGCGAAAGCCGGGGTCGGAATTCCTCTCCAGCCGGTGAAGCACCAATATGCCATCACCGAGCGCATCGAAGGCGTGACCCCCGGTCTCGCCACGATCCGCGACCCCGACCGTCGCACCTATTTCAAGGAGGAAGTGGGCGGCCTCGTCTTCGGCGGCTATGAGCCCGATCCCATTCCCTGGATGATCGAAGATCTTCCGGAGAGCTTCGAGTTTCAGCTCTTCGAGGACGATTGGGATCATTTCGAGCAGCACATGAGGCAGGCGCTCGCTCGCGTGCCTGCGCTCGAGAAGGCCGGCATCAAGCAGATGATCAATGGTCCGGAAAGCTTCACCCCCGATGGAAACTTCATTCTCGGGCGCGCGCCGGAGCTTGCAAATTTCTTCGTCGGTTGCGGCTTCAACGCTTTTGGCATTGCCTCGGCCGGCGGGGCGGGCTGGGTTCTGGCGGAATGGGTGCGTTCGGGCGAGGCCCCGCTCGATCTCTGGGTGGTCGACATTCGCCGCTTTTCGTCTTTGCATGACGACCGACTGTGGGTCAGGGACCGCACGCTCGAAGCCTATGGCAAGCACTACACCGTGGCCTATCCGCACGAGGAATATGAGAGTGGCCGGCCCCGCATCGTCTCGCCTCTTTATGAGCGCCTGAAGGCATATGGCGCCGTTTTCGGCTCGAAGCTCGGCTGGGAGCGGCCGACCTGGTTCGCCGCCGATGGCGAGGAGCCGCGCGACATCTATTCCATGGGACGGCAGAATTGGTTTTCTGCGGTGGGTCGCGAGCATGAGCGCGTGCGCAGTCGCGCCGGACTTTTCGATCAGTCGTCCTTCGCCAAATATGAGCTGCGCGGCCGCGATGCCGAGACGGCGCTTTCCTATATCTGCGCCAATGACGTGGCCAGGCCCCCGGGGCGCATCATCTACACGCAGATGCTTAACAGCCGCGGCGGCATCGAATGCGATTTGACCGTCGCGCGGCTGGCGCAGGATCACTATTACATCGTTACCGGCACCGGCTTTCGCACCCATGACGCTGCCTGGATTGGCGATCACATCGCCCCGGGCCTCGATGCCGAGCTCATCGATGTCACCGAGCAATACGGCACGCTGTCGCTCATGGGCCCGCAGTCGCGAGACATACTGAGCGAGCTCTGCAGCGCCGATCTGTCCAGCGCCGCTTTCCCCTTCGGCCATGTGAGGACCGTGCAGCTGGCCGGGCATGAGGTGCGGGCACTGCGCGTGACCTATGTGGGCGAGTTGGGTTGGGAGCTGCACATGCCGATTGCCGCGCTGTGCGATGTTTTCGACGGTCTCCTGCGCGCCGGCGGTCCGCACGGGCTCGCGCCGGCGGGCTACCGCGCCCTGGAATCCTTGCGGCTTGAGAAATTCTACCGAGCCTGGGGATCGGACATCACGCCCAATGACAATCCCTTCGAGGCGGGGCTCGGCTGGGCGGTGAAGCTTAAGAGCCCTGTTCATTTCCTCGGCCGCGAGGCCATCGAGAAGCAGGCGAACAGCAGGCTCAGAAAGAAGCTTGCCTGCTTCGTCTGCGACGATCCCGACGTCGTTCTCTTGGGCCGGGAGACGATCCTGCGCAATGCCGAGCAGGTCGGTTATCTCACGAGCGGCGGCTTCGGCTACAGCGTGGGCCGGCCCATCGGCCTGGGCTATGTGAGAAAGTCGGATGGGCTCGACGACGATTTCCTTCGCGCCGGCCGTTATGAACTCATCGTCGCGCAGGAACGCGTGCCATGCAGGATTACTCTCGAGCCTCTTTATGATCCTGCGAATGCCAGGGTCAAAGTCTGAAGCTCATGACCTTCCGCGCCGACCGTCACGTGCAAACTCTCATCATCGGCGGCGGCGCCATCGGCACATCGCTTGCCTATCATCTCGGCCGGGAGGGCGCCAAGGACGTCTTGCTCGTCGAGAAGTCGCAGCTCACGCATGGCTGCACCTGGCATGCTGCGGGACTTGTCGGCCAGTTGCGCGGCAAGCGCAATCTCACGCGCCTCATGCAGAATTCGGTCGCGGTCTTCGACCGGCTCGAAGCGGAGACGGGTCAACCCATCCAATGGCGCAAGGTAGGCTCGCTTCGCCTCGCGTCCTCCAAAGACCGCTGGAGCGAGATTCGTCGCTCCATGACGCAAGCCAAGAGCTTTGGCGTCGAGTGCCACGCCCTGTCCGCCGCCGAGGCCAAGTCACGCTTTCCCTATATCGTAGAGACAGGAATTGAAGGGGCGGCATTCATCTCGGGCGACGGCTATGTCGATCCCTATTCCCTGACCATGGCCTATGCGAGGGCAGCGCGAAATCACGGCGTCGGGATCGAGGAGAATACATGTGTTACGGAAATTGTCGTCGAGGGGCGTCGGGCCTTGGGCGTTGTCACCAATCGCGGAACGATTGCCTCCGACGTGGTTGTGAATTGCGCCGGGCTTTGGGCCAAGCGCGTCGGCAGGATGGCGGGTGTGTCTCTGGCCGCAGGCGTCGTCGAGCACCAGTACTTCCTCACCGAAAAGAAGCTTGCTTTCGATGCCGCGCTCACCACGCTTCGCGATCCCGACAGGAACTTCTATTTGAAACCCGACACGGGCGCCTTTGCAATCGGCGGCTGGGAGGAGGGTACGAAAGGCTGCTGGCGCGGCCTTCCGCCATTGGAATTCGGCCGCGAGCTTTTCCCGCCCAACATGGAGCGGCTTGAGCTCTTCGCCCTGCCTGCCGCGGAACGCTTGCCCGTTCTGAACGAGATCGGCATCCAGACGGTGATCAATGGCCCCATCCCCGTTTCCGCCGACGGCGAGCCCATCATGGGGCTTGCACCCGAGCTCGACAATTTCTACCTCGCCTGCGGCTTTACCGCCGGGATCGCCGCCTCCGGCGGCGCCGGCCAGGCCATGGCCAATTGGATCGTCCACGGCGATCCCGGCATGGATCTGTGGCCGTTCGACGCGCGCCGGTTCGGCCCTCATCACGGGCAGGAACGCTATCTCGAAGAGCGCGCCATCGAATCCTATGGCCGCTATTACCAAATCCACTGGCCTGGCGAGGAGCAAGTGGCGGCGCGCGGCTTGCGCCGCGGGCCTCTCTACGAGCGGCTGCTCAAACACGGCGCCGTCATGGGATCCAAATACGGCTGGGAGCGGGCGAACTGGTTCGCCATGGCTACGGAAACAGCCGAAGATCGTCCGAGCTTCGAAGAAAAGCCGAGCTGGTTCACGGCTGTCGCGCGTGAGCACAGAGCGATCCGCGAACGCGTTGCGCTCATCGATCAGACTTCCTTCGCCAAATTCGAGATCGCCGGCGCCGGCGCTCTCGACGCGATGAACGCAATTGCCGCCAATGAGCTGAGCGGTTCCCCCGGAAAGGCCGTCTATACCCAGCTCTGCAATGAAAAGGGCGGCATCGAGGCCGATGTGACGATCATCCATCTGCGCGACGACCTTCTTTACATGATCACCGGCTCGGGCTTTGGCCGTCGCGACGGCGGTTGGGTTGCGCGTCACCTGCCGCAGGGCGGACGCATCCGTCTCACCGAGGTCACCAGTGCCTGGGCGGCGATCAATTTGTGCGGCCCTCGCGCCAGGCAGGTATTGCGGTCAGTCGCGGATGATGATGTCTCCAACGATGCCTTTCCCTTCCTCAAAGCGGCGATGATCGGCGTCGGCCGTGCCACTGTCCTGGCGGTTCGCATCGGCTATGTCGGCGAGCTGGGCTATGAGATTTACGTGCCGCAGGAATTTGCAGCCCACGTCTATGAAACGCTCTGGCAAGCCGGACAGGCTTTCGACATCGCCGATGCCGGCTACCGCGCCATGGACGGCTGCCGGTTGGAAAAAGGCTATCTCTACTGGTCAGGCGACATAACGCCTGACTACAATCCCTTTGAGGCCGGTCTCGGATTTGCAGTGGCGCTGAACAAGGGGCACTTCATCGGTCGCGACGCTTTGATCGCGCTGAAACAGGCAGGCCTTCACCGCAAGCTCTGCTCCTTTACCGTTGCGGATTTCGCACCCTTCCACGGCGGAGAAGCCATCTATTTTTCCGACCGGCTCGCCGGCTGGACCTCGAGCGCAGGCTTCGGCCACACGCTCGGGAAGACTATCGCCTTCGGTTATGTTCCGATAGGCCTTGCGGGCGAGAAGGATTTCGAGATCGAGGCGTTCGGCCGCCGCTACCGCGCCGAGCGCGGACCACGTTGCCTCTATGATCCATCAATGACGCGGCTGAAATCATGACGGCGGCAGACGACATCGAGCATGCGAGATCGGCGCTTGCCGCCATTCCCTTCCTCGCCAATGAGGACGCTTCCGGCCTCCGCATCACGCGCCTCGGGGGTCTCACCAATCTCGTCTTTCGTCTCGATCTCGGCGGCAGGAGCTATTGCCTGCGCATCCCCGGCAAGGGAACGGAGGAATATATCGACCGCCGCAACGAGGAGCAGGCCGCTCGGGCAGCGGCGCAAGCGGATGTCAGCCCCGCGGTTCTTCATTTCGATTCCAGGACCGGGGTCATGGTGACGAGTTTCATCAGCGGTGCGGTGACCATGACGCCAGAACTCTTCAAGACGAGGTCGAACGCTCCAGAGAGAGCGGGCAGGGCCTTCCGCCGACTGCACGATTCGCGCTCTGAATTTCCCTTCCGTTTTGAGCTCTTCAGCATGATCGATGGCTATCTGAAAGTGCTTGGCGGCAAGAACGTCGACTTCCCGCCGGGATATTATGATCTGCTCGAGGAATCAGGCGCCGTCCGCTCAGCCCTGCAGGCCCATGAGCTGCCGCTCGTCGCCTGCCATTGCGATCCCCTGTGCGAGAATTTCCTGGATACAGGCGAGCGCATGTGGATCGTCGATTGGGAATATTCGGGCATGAACGATCCCATGTGGGATCTGGGCGATCTGTCGGTCGAGGGAGGCTTCGACGAAGAGCAGGAAGAGCGGATGATCGAAGCCTATTTCAGCGGCAGGCCTCGGGCGTCGGACATGGGGCGGATCGTGATCTACAAGGCCATGTGCGACCTTCTCTGGACGCTCTGGGGCCTTATTCAGTTTGCCAATGAGAATCCTGCCGATGACTTCTGGAGCTATTCGCTCAACCGCTTCAACCGCTGCAGGGCGCTCATGTCACAGGCGGAATTCGCGCGCCACGTCGAGGCGGTGCGGCGCGGGGGTTAGAACCTGCCGTCGGAGACCGTTTTTACGACCGGTACTTCCTGATGAGCGAGGAGAGCGCGTTCTTGGAATCGAGCGCATCCTTGCCTTCGATTGCGGCAGGCTTTGCCGGAGCAGGGGGCGGCGTTCTTCCCCAAACTTGCCCGCTGGCGCTTGGCGCAGGGCGCGGGGCATCCTGCGGCCAGGCGTGATCGGGAGCAGCATCCGCCGCGCGGCGGTTGAAGCCGGGACGGATGGGCGCGTTGCGCAGACGCGAGTCTGCTGTCTGCACGGGGGCGGTCGCTCCGAAAGCAGGCGCGGCCACTGGCTCCTCGGTCGTATCGGGGGTGACGCTCTCGGCCATCGGATTATAGCTCTGCTGACGCCAGCGGCTGACGATGTCTCGGAGATAGCGCTCATCGGCAGTTTCCTTCGTCCAGTTCTGTGTGAAGGAAGCCGTGGTGCTCTTGGGCAGTGACGTCGGCGGCAGCAGGTCGAAATTGATGCGCGTCGGCAGCGCCACGCCTTCGCCGAAGGTCACGGCCTCGCCGGCGCCCATCGTCGGCATGAATTCGAGCAGGCTCGCCGCCGCATCGGATATGCCCGCGCGCAGGATCTCCTGGTCGCGCTCGTTCGTGAGGCGCATGGAGAAGATCGTGTTGCACTGGGACAGTATCGTCGGGTCGAGCTCCGCCGGCCGCTGCGTGATGATGGCGAGCGACACGCCGTATTTGCGTCCCTCCTTGGCGATGCGCGAGATGGCGCGCTTGGTCGGCTCGAAGCCCAGGGACTTGTCGTTGGGAACATAGCGGTGCGCTTCCTCGCACACGAAGGTGATGGGAACCCGTCCGCCGCTCCACAGGCCGAAATCGAATGCGAGCCGGCCGAGCACGGACACCACAACATTGATCACTTCCGAGGGCAGGCCGCCCAGTTCGAAGATCGTGATCGGCTTGCCGTTGACCGGCACGCGGAAGATGCGTCCCAGGATCTCCGACATCGTGTCCTGCACGGTGAGGCCGCCGAACATGAAGGAATAGCGCGTATCCCGGGTGATCGTCTCGACACGCGCCTTGAGCCGCTTGTAGGGCGTAAGCTCGCCTCTGAGCTCGAGCTTGCCGATGTGCTCATCGAGCAGTCCCACGAGGTCTGAGGCCCGGTAGGGTATCGGCGTGTCGACGCCGATATTGCTGTTTTCGAGCGTCATCTTGCCGGCGCGATCGCGCCGCTGATTGACCATGTAACGCAGCTTGGCGAGGGGAATGAGATCGCGCAGGATTTCAGCGTCGCTGTCCTTGTGCGGCTGATTGCCGATCAGGACCTCGACGATCTCCTCGAAATTGAGGAGCCAGAACGGCAGGTTCATGTTCTCCGGCGTGATCACCTCGGCGGATTCGCGGAAGGCCGGCGCATATTCGCGATGCACGTCGAGGAGCAATATGTGGGCCTGCGGGTTCTTCTCGAGAATGCGCCGCAGGATCAGCGCCACGGCGCAGGATTTGCCGGTGCCGGTGCTGCCGAGAACGGCGAAATGCTTGCCCAGGAGCTCGTCGATCTTGACCATGGCGGGAATCGAGCTGTCCTGCTGGATGTGTCCGACGCGGATCGAAGTCTCGGCGTCGCAGGCATAGGCCTTGGCGAGCTCCTCCTGGCTTGCCCGGTACACGACGTCGCCCAGGGCCGGGTAGCTCGAAATGCCGCGCTTGAACGACTTGGCCTGGCCGTTCTCGTCCTTGGGCAGCTCGCCGATGAACTCGACTTCGACGATGCGCAATTCCTGCTCTTCCTGGACATGCGAAGGCATGGGCGAGCTCAGTGCCGAGACCAGCGCCAGCGTAACGCACACATTCGTGTCGACCTTGAGCAGCGTGCCGATCTCCGGGCCCTTGTGTTGAGCCGAGCCTGAAAAGTCCTGAACGGCGTCGAGCAGGATCATGGCGTGCGCCCCCGTCACCGCCACGATGCGGCCGACTCGTTCCAGTCCAGACAGGGGAGCATGCTTGTTTGGACCATTCTTAAGCATAGGCTTGTTCATGGAGCATCTCTGATCAGTTGATTGGCTGCGGGACCGGCGGTCCGGCAGAAGATAGCTGCTGGCGTTCCCAGAGCTGTTGGGTCGGCAGATCGATCGACACGCGCGTGCCCTTGCCTTTTTGGCTGTCGATCCTGAGCGCCCCGCCGTGCAGGCGCACGAGGGCGATCGAGATCGGCAGGCCAAGGCCCGTTCCCTCATTGCTGCGGCTCAAGCTCGACTCGACCTGGCCGAAGGGCCGTTTGGCGATTTCGAGCTCCTGCGGCGTCATGCCGAGGCCGGTATCGGTGATCGTCAGGGTGACGTAGCCGTCGGGACGCGCCATGGTCTCGATAGTGATGTGGCCCTTGCCATGGGTGAACTTCACGGCGTTGGACAGGATGTTGATCAGGATCTGCTTGAGCCTCAGCGGGTCGGCATGAATGACTGGCAGGCCGGGCTGGACACGATTGCTGATGTCGATCAGCTTCTCCTTGGCGCGGCCCTCGATAATCATGAGGCAGCTTGCAATTGCATCCTCGAATTTCACCGGCTCTGCTTCGACAGTCAGGCTGCCGGCCTGGATCTTGGAAAGGTCGAGGATGCCGTTGATGAGCATGAGCAGATGCTCGGCCGCCTGTTTGATATAGGCCGAGTACTGCGAGACCTTGGCCGGCTCGGCGATCTTCAGCACATTGAGCATTTCGGCGAAACCGATGATCGCGTTGAGCGGCGTTCTGAGCTCGTGGCTCATATTGGCGATGAATTCGGATTTGGCCTTGGAGGCGAGCTCCGCCTCGACCTTTGCCGCGCCGAGTGCCACCATCGACTTGTGGCGCGTGACGGCGCGTCCGAAATGTTCGGAATACTCCGCCATCAACGAGCCGTCCTTGAACCAGCGCTGACCGAATGTACGCATGCACGGAACCGTGTCAGCGAAGCCTTACCAAATATGAAACAACGGCCAGTTAACTGTTTGGCAGTGTTCATTTTCGGTTAAAAAAAATCTCAAGCTTTACGGTGCGGGGATTGCTGTTACACTGGCGGCAACGGAAAGGAATTGGCGGTTGTTGCGCTTTCCCCTGGGCTTCGCCGGGCGTGCGGGAGTGCTGGACGGCTGCCGGGTGGATCGAAGGTGGACGGAACGAGTGAACGGCCCTTGGCGCCCTCGCCTGCCAAGCGGCGTGGCAAATGGCTGAAAGGCCGGTTTCGGCGCCAATTCCGTCGCGAAACGAGTGAGCCGGGCGCCGGCGCCAGCAACCTGTCGCAAAACGGCACTGTCTATGGCGCGCTCGATCTGGGCACGAACAATTGCCGGCTGTTGCTCGCTACGCCGAGTCCCTTGGGTTTCACCGTCGTCGACGCCTTTTCGAGGATCGTGCGACTGGGCGAAGGGGCGAGCCAGACGGGGCGGCTGAGCGATCAGGCCATGCGGCGCACGATCGATGCCTTGCGCGTGTGCGCCAACAAGCTTCTCTGGCGAAAAGTCACCCGCCGCCGGCTGATAGCCACGGAAGCCTGCCGCGCCGCGGCCAACGGCCCTGAATTTATTGATCGCGTGCGGCTCGAGACCGGCCTCGCGCTCGAGGTGATCGATCGCCAGACGGAGGCTCAGCTCGCCGTTGCCGGAGCCGAACCGCTCATTGCAGCGGATGCGGACAAGGTCCTGGTTTTCGATATCGGGGGCGGCTCGACCGAACTCATGTGGCTCGAGCGTGAAGCGGCCCGTTTTGCCATCAAGGACTGGATATCGCTTCCCGTAGGCGTCGTCACTATTGCCGAAAGCTTCGGCGGCGTGGAGGTAACGGAATCGAGTTTCCGCCACATGCGCGAACATATGAAAGCACTTGTTGCGCCCTTCGCCATTCGAATCGGCTCTCTCCATGGCGGTCCTGTTGTCCCCGATCACCTCCTCGGCACCTCGGGCACCGTCACGACGATCGCCGGCGTGCAGATGCGGCTGCGCCGGTATGATCGCTCGCGTGTCGACGGGTCGTGGCTGACCAATTCCGACATCGATGAAGTGGTGGCAAGGCTGCTCGCCATGAGCTACGAGGAGCGCGCGGCGAGCCCGTGCATCGGCCGCGACCGCGCCGATCTGGTGCTTGCCGGCTGTGCGATTCTCGAGGAGATTCGCCTGGCCTTTCCTTGTCACCGCCTGCGCGTCGCCGACCGTGGCTTGCGCGAAGGGATACTTGCCCATCTCATGCGCGAAGATGGCGCCTACGGAAGCGGCTGATGGCGAGGCGTCCGGGCCGGCCGCTCAAGGTTCGCGTCAAGACAGCCAGGGGGCGCACGCCATCGCAGACGCAATGGCTCGAGCGCCAGCTCAACGATCCCTTCGTGCATGAGGCGAAGCGCTTGGGCCTGCGCGCCCGCTCCGCCTTCAAGCTTGCCGAGATCGATGACAAATACCGCATTCTCAAGCCGGGGATGCTGGTGGTTGACTTGGGCGCGGCGCCCGGCAGCTGGTCGCAGCTCGCCGCTCGGCGCGTGCGGGCGGACGAGGGGCAGGGCCGCGTCGTAGCCATCGATCTTCATGGCATGGATCCGATTCCCGGAGTCGCCATTCTCAGGAAGGATTTTCTCGATCCCGATGCGCCTTCGAAGCTCAAGGAGGCGCTTGGTGATGGATGCGCCGATGTCGTTCTCTCCGACATGGCGGCCCACGCCACCGGTCACCGGCAGACGGATCATTTGCGCATCATGGCCTTGTGCGAGGCGGCTTTGATGTTTGCCCGCGAAGTGCTCAAGCCCGGCGGCGCCTTTCTATGCAAGGTTCTGCGCGGCGGCACCGAGGGCATGCTTCTCACCGACATGAAGCGGGATTTCGCCGCCGTCCGCCATCTCAAGCCTGAGGCAAGCCGTGCCGACTCTGCGGAACTGTTCGTGCTCGCCTCGGGCTTTCGTGGCGGCGGACAGCGCGATTGACTGCTTCTCCCCTCGTCATTCGGGCGAAAGCCGGAATCCAGCTTCACTTCGCAAGCGCCCGTAGCTGAACCCCGACTTTCGTCGGGGTGACGAAAAAAGCGGACGGATCAAGCCTGATCAAATCCGGCCATGACACCGGGATGCTCTCGGTTCGTGGCGCCGGCATGTTTCTGGAGCAGCTCCACGAGAAGGCCCTCGTTCATCTCGAATTTATCGATAACCTGGGCGACGCCGAGCTTTTCGGCCTCGTCGAAGACCTCGTCCGTCACGCAGGCAGATTGCACCACGACGGGACCGGCGTAGCCCGCATCCCTCAACGCCTTGAGGCCCGGCCGGAAATCTGCATGCGGTGGAACGCGGTTGTCGAGGAAGACCAGGTCCGGCGTGAATTTCGAAAGCTGCTCGACGGCCTGTTGCGTTGACGGCGCATGCTCGACCATGCCGCCCTCCACGTTCGCCAGCTTGAGATAGGCCGCGAACAGCAATGCGTAGTGGTCGTCGTCGTCAAGAATGAGAATGCGTGGCGGCATTATCCTGTCCTGCAAAATTTGAACGCTCAGTGGAGCGAAACCTAGTGCGCAAACCATGCAGGGCGGTTAAGTAACGTATTGAAGCGTTTGCTACCGGTGCACATCAACTTGGGTAAGTGTCATTAACGATTGGCTGGACGCATTGCCACTGACAGTGTTAAAGACAGCCGCCAACTCAAGGGCGAGGCGTGGAGCCTGCTTCCGTGCCGCCGCTGAAGGGAGATGGCAATGGCTCAGCGGAGCGACGCGAATTTTCTCGAGTATCTTACGTTCGACGATGTTCTGCTGAAACCAGGCGCCTCTTCGGTGCTCCCGG
>DATBMX010000349.1:0-1554 GCA_036554625.1 Aestuariivirgaceae bacterium | reverse complement strand
GCCTTATGCGGAAAGCAGCGTTTATCACTACAACGCCATCCAGCCTTGGGCTGTCTCACAAGCTGGGGAGGTCGCCAATGTCCGCATGTAGATTTGCCTTGGCGGTGGGCCTGCTCATCGTCACCGGCTGTGCGACTGAGGGCGAGAAATCAGCCACGGTCCAGACGCCCCATCTGGGCAGAGCCATGACTGAGGTCGAACTCGCGTTCTGGGACAGTTCGATACTCGTGGACGGTTCGAACCTTCCACCGGGCTCGGGCACGAGCAGCCAGGGCGCGGCCATCTACGTACAGAAATGCGCGGCCTGCCACGGACCAACCGGCGCGGAGACCAACACTCGCCTCACGCCGCTGATCGGAGGAAGAGGCTCGCTTGCGAGCGAGCAGCCGGTCAAGACGCTCGGCAGCTACTGGCCGTATCCGACAATTGTATTCGACTACATACGCCGCGCCATGCCCTATAATGCTCCAAAGACGCTTTCGAATGACGAGGTCTACGCTCTCACGGCCTACCTGCTTCAGGCGAACGGCATCATCGACGAGACAACTGCGCTCGACCGCACAAGCCTGCCGGCCGTGAAGATGCCGAACCGCGAAGGGTTCGTGAACGCATGGAAGAGCCAAGATCGATAGATAAATTTTTTTTGGTTCGCCTACGGTTGCCCCAAGGCTGCTATCGATGATGGCAGTCCACACAATGCACTCGAGAAAACGAGCCTACCAAGTGCCCGAAGTCTAGAAATCAACGACCTTGTTCGCGGCCAGGAAGATAGCAGCTACTTCTTCATGCGTCGCAATGCGAGCGCCTGGACGAACATTGGTCGCGTCAATACCGGCAAGGCTTGCACAGTGAGGGCACAGCACGACCTTGCCGCCTGCCTGAACGAACTCCGTAATCGCAGCTGATGAGCCGCCGCTGTCGCCCCAGGTGAGATCGCCGCGCTCACGGACGTCCGCCAGCCTGACGCCTTCACGATCGAGGAAAACCGTCACCTTTGCACCGGCCTTCTGCAGATTGGTCGCCAGGGAGAGCGCCATGAAAGCTGAGTGCAGGTCGTTGGTGAAGCTTCCCAGATGCACCACGATGTGTTGATTCTGGGCGGTCCGTGGCGCCTGTGCATAGGCAGCCGGAGCGACCATCGATGCACAGCCCGCTGCAAGCGGGCAAACGGCAAGAGCCACCGAAAAAATGCTGAGAGAAAAGCGCCGGGCAATCGACATTGAAAATTCCTTCTTGAACCAGCTGACAATCCATTCGGTTAGTGCAAAGGGGATGATCGAGTGTGACGCAGATCAAATTTCGCGGGTATCACGACCATCTGATGCCGCTTCGGAGGGCTGTCGATACGGTAGCAGCAGCCCTTGTCCGTCGACATGCCGGGCGCCCGCACCAGTCTTCGTTCGCGTTGCGAGCTTCGGCCCAGCGCGCCGGGCAGCCGCAATCCCTGGCGCGGCTCATTTGAGCGCCACGATGTCGACCAGGCTGCCGGCCGGAGCGGCGGTAGCGCCGGGCGGGCGGCGGATGAGGGCGTTGGCCGAGAGGAAGGGCGAGAGG
>DATBMX010000003.1:0-9760 GCA_036554625.1 Aestuariivirgaceae bacterium | reverse complement strand
TACGAGACCCGCGTGGTCTCGGCCCACCGCACGCCCGACCTGCTGTTCGACTACGCCTCGACGGCCCAGGGCCGGGGCATCGAGGTGATCATCGCGGGCGCCGGCGGCGCCGCCCATTTGCCGGGCATGACCGCTTCCATGACGCAATTGCCGGTCCTCGGCGTTCCCGTTGAGACGGCAGCGCTCAAGGGCCAGGACAGCCTTCTCTCCATTGTGCAGATGCCGGCCGGCGTTCCCGTCGGCACGCTCGCGATCGGCCAGGCGGGGGCGGTCAATGCGGCTCTGCTCGCCGCCCAGGTGCTGGCGCTCGCCGACGAAAGAATCGCGCGCGCGGTTGCGGCCTGGCGCGAGCGGCAGACGGCCTCGGTCGCGGCCCATCCCCGTTCCGATGCCTGAGCGGGCGGTCGCCATCCTGCCGCCAGGCGCCACGATCGGCATTTTGGGTGGGGGCCAGCTAGGCCGCATGCTGGCGCTGGCCGCCGCGCGGCTTGGCTTCCGGACTCATATCTACTGTCCCGATCCTTCCAGCCCTGCCTTTCAGGTCAGCAACCGGCGCACCGAGGCTGCCTATGATGATGAGTCCGCTCTCATCCGCTTCGCCAAATCGGTGGACGTCGTCACTTATGAATTCGAGAACGTGCCGGCAGACACAGGCGGCCTCCTGATGCGCCATGTAACGGTTGAGCCCGAGCCGCGGATACTTGACATCACTCAGGATCGCTACACCGAAAAATCCTTTGTTCGCGCCAAGGGCCTGAACGTCGCCGACTTCGAGCCCGTATCGAGTCCTGAGGAGATCGCCGGAGCCGCCCGGCGCTTATCCTATCCCTGCGTGCTCAAGACGCGCCGCATGGGCTATGACGGCAAGGGCCAGGAGCGCATCGCCGATCCCTCCCGGATCGAAGCCGCCTGGGCTTCGATCGGCGCGAGGCCGGCCATTCTGGAATCCTTCGTCGCCTTTGACCGGGAGATTTCCGTTATCGTGGCGAGAGGCCGCGACGGCGCCCTCCAGTGCTTCGATATCCCCGAGAACCGTCATGAGAATCACATCCTTCGCACCTCGACCGTTCCCGCCCGCATCAGCAGCCTCGCAGCCGCCCAGGCGCGCGACATGGGGGCGAGCCTCGCCGAAGCCTTCCGCTATGTCGGGGTCATGGCGGTCGAGATGTTCGTGACAGGTGGGGAGCGGCTTCTTGTCAACGAGATCGCCCCCCGCGTGCACAATTCAGGCCATTGGACCGAGGACGCCTGCTACCTCTCGCAGTTCGATCTTCATATCCGCGCCGTCGCCGGCTGGCCCCTGCCTGCGCCCATACGCCATTCGGACGTCGAAATGACCAATCTCCTTGGAGAGGACGCGTCGCGCAGTCTCGAACTGGCGCACGAGCCGGCGTCGGTTTTGCACCTTTATGGCAAGGAAGAAGCGCGTCCCGGGCGCAAGATGGGCCATTTGAACCGGCTCAAGCCGATGAGTGGGCGTTGACCGGAAAGCGCCTTGAGCCTGGCCCTCGACAGCAACCGCCGCTTCTGATATCCACGCTCCATCTCTGGAGGTTCACCCCTCCTCGGTCGAGCCGGCATGTGCTTTTGGCCAGCCGGCTTTATGCCGTTGAAGATTCTGGATCACTCGAACACGAAGGTTTGCTCGTGCAGGTAATCGTTCGCGACAACAATGTCGATCAGGCGCTCAAAGCCCTCAAGAAGAAGATGCAGCGCGAGGGCATCTTCCGGGAGATGAAGCTGCGCGGTCACTATGAGAAGCCCTCCGAGCGCAAGGCGCGTGAGAAGGCCGAGGCCATACGCCGCGCCCGCAAGCTCGCCCGCAAGAAGCTGCAGAGGGAAGGTCTGCTTCCCGCGCCAAAGAAAGTCGAGCGCCCGGCGCGCTAGCGCTGCCCCTCCTTCTCGATCGTCATGGCCATCCGCTCTGCAAGCTTAGAGAGATGCGCGGATCAAGTCCGCGCATGACGACAAGAATGTGAAGCCTAAAGCGCCTTCACGATCTCCTCGACCATCTTCTTGGCGTCGCCGAACAGCATCATTGTGTTGTCACGGTAAAAAAGCGTGTTGTCGATGCCCGCATAGCCTGACGACAGCGAGCGCTAGAGAAACATCACCGTATTCGCCTTCCAAACTTCGAGCACCGGCATGCCGTAGATCGGCGATTGCGGATCTTCCTTGGCCGCCGGATTGGTCACGTCATTGGCGCCGATGACGAAGGCGACGTCCGTCTGCGGGAAGCCGGAGTTGATATCCTCGAGCTCGAATACCTCGTCATAGGGGACATTGGCTTCAGCGAGCAGCACGTTCATATGCCCCGGCATTCGCCCGGCCACGGGATGGATGGCGTATTTGACGCTCACCCCCGCCTCTTTGAGGAGATCAGACATTTCCCGCACTGCATGCTGCGCCTGTGCGACCGCCATGCCATAGCCCGGCACGATGATTACCGAGCCTGCGTTTTTCATGAGGAATGCTGCATCTTCGGCCGAGCCTTGCTTCACGGCCTTGCCCTGAGCCGCCCCCGCCGCCGGCCCCGCCGTTTCCCCGCCGAATCCACCGAGGATCACGTTGAAGAACGACCGGTTCATGCCCCGGCACATGATGTAGGACAAGATAGCGCCCGATGAGCCGACGAGCGCGCCCGTGATGATGAGGGCGATATTGCCGAGCGTGAAGCCGATGCCCGCTGCCGCCCATCCCGAATAGGAATTGAGCATCGAAACCACCACCGGCATGTCCGCGCCGCCGATGGGAATGATAATCAGTATGCCGATCGCGAACGACAGCGCCACAATCAGCCAGAACAGCGTCGCGCTGCCCGTGCTCGCAAACCAGATGATCAGAAGCACGAGGAGCATCCCGAGCGTCAGATTGAGGTGATGCTGGCGCTCGAAGACGACGGGCGCTCCCGAAACGAGCCCCTGCAGCTTGGTGAAGGCGACGATCGATCCGGTGAAGGTCACGGCGCCGATGGCGACGCCGATCGCCATCTCGACGAGGCTGCCTGTGTGGATGCGGCCGTCTTCAGCGATGCCGAAGGCCTCCGGCTCGTAGAGCGCCGCCGCCGCGACGAACACCGCCGCCAGTCCCACGAGCGAATGGAAGGCGGCGACGAGCTGCGGCATGGCTGTCATGGCGATGCGCTGCGCGGTCACCGCGCCCACTGTTCCGCCGATGGCAAGTCCCCCGATGATGAGTATCCAGCCCGTGGCGGAAGCGGGAGGCGAGGCGGCAAGCGTCGTCACGATGGCGATCGCCATCCCTGCCATGCCCAGTTGATTGCCGCGCCGCGCCGTCTCGGGGTTGGACAGCCCGCGCAAGGCCTGGATGAACAGTGCTCCGGCGATGAGATAGAGAAGCGCGACCAGATTGGCGGCCATCGCTACCTGCCCTTTTTCTTGTACATGCCGAGCATGCGCTGGGTGACGAGGAAGCCGCCGAAGATGTTCACCGACGCGAGCACCAGCGCGACGAAGCCGAAGATCATGGCGACGGGCGAGCCCGTGGCGATGGCGCTGGTGCCGGCGGCGAGCAGCGCGCCGACCACGATTACCGACGAGATCGCATTGGTCACCGACATGAGCGGCGTATGCAGCGCCGGCGTGACGTTCCACACGACGTAATAGCCGACGAAGATGGCCAGCACGAATATGGCGAACAGATAGATGAACGGATCGGCGATCATGGGTCTGGCGCTCCTTCCGCCACGAGCAGCGGGTGAACGATTTTTCCGTCTCGCGCGATGAGCGTTTCCCGGATGATCTCGTCGTCCCAATTGACGGTTAATCCCCCGTCCTTGCCGAACAGAGGCTCGAGAAAATTCTGCAGGTTCCTCGCGTAGAGCATGGAGGCGTTGCCCGCGAGCCGCGCCGGCAAATTGAAGTGCCCCATGATGGTGACGAGCCCATGCTCCACGATTTCTCCCGGTTTCGACAGGGCGCAATTGCCGCCGCGCTCGACCGCCAGATCGACGATCACCGCGCCGGGTTTCATCGTCTCGATCATCTCTTTGTTGATCAGCTTGGGCGCCGGCCGCCCGGGAATGAGCGCGGTCGTGATGACGATGTCCTGTGCTTTCACATGTTCCGCGACGAGCGCCGCCTGTTTGCCGCGTTCCTCTTCCGTGAGCTCCTGGGCGTAGCCGCCCTTTGTCGCCGCATCCTTCAGCCCCTCGACGAAAATGAACTTGGCGCCGAGGCTTTGCACCTGCTCGGCGGCAGCCGCTCGCACGTCGGTCGCCGAGACGACGGCGCCCAGGCGCCGCGCCGTGGCGATTGCCTGCAGCCCCGCCACCCCTGCACCCATGACGAACACGCGCGCGGGCGGCACCGTGCCGGCGGCCGTCATCATCATCGGAAAGGCGCGCGCATAATGTGCCGCGGCGTCGATCACGGCCTTGTAGCCGGCGAGATTGGCCTGTGACGACAGCACGTCCATCGACTGCGCCCGCGTGATGCGCGGCAGAAGCTCGAGAGCGATGACGGAAAACCCGGCGCTCCCCAGCTCGCGCAGGCCCGCGATCTCGCTATAGGGGTCCATGAGACCGATGACGAGCGCCCCCTTTCGCGCCCCGGCAAGTGCTTGCGCCCCTGGCCGCCTCACGCTCAAGATCACATCGGCGTCCTTCGCCGCTTCCTGCGCCGGCACAATCTGGGCGCCGGCCTCGGCATAGGCCTCATCGGTGATGAACGATCCCCGCCCTGCCCCCGATTGAACGGCGACCTCGGCGCCCCTCTTGCGATAGGCTTTCACGCTTTCGGGACTGATGGCGACGCGTCTCTCGCCTGGAAGCTGTTCTGCCGGCACGCCGATCTTCATGCGGGAAAGCGCGATCTAGGAGACATTGACGGCGGTCAGCAGTCCGAGAATGAGGAGCATGACGAGCGACAGCCGCCACGTCCTCGAACCCGACCTGAGATCGATCAGGATGACGATCAATCCCACCAGCAGGACTGCCCAGCCGAGCAGCAGAGGAAAGCTGTGGCCGAAGGAGAAGGCGCATAGCGCCACCAGCGTATAAGCGCTGGCGAGGATGACGACGATCACGCCGCGCAGGAACGACCTGTAGCTCTCGAAATGATCTTGGATGTCTTTCGTCGGCGCGTGATTCTCAGCCATGCGGCACCTTCATCCTGAGGCTCCGGGAGGGAAAGTGAGGTCGGAAGCTGCATCACAAAGCGTGGCGAAGTGCTTCTGTCAACAGCCAAGGGGCTTAAGCGCGGCGCTTCGTCTCAGTCAAAGACCTGCATGCGTCAGCGCCGCGGCCTGCGTGACTGCCACCTCGGCGATGTCGAAGCCTTGGAGCGCTTCGTTGAACAGGCGGTAGAAATTGAGCTCGGCCCTGAGATGAATGAACACTCCGCCAAGGCCGATGGCCGCCCGGTCCATGAACACGAATTCGCGCGGCACCGTTACCGGTCCCTTTTCCTTCAGGGCCTGGTGAACGGTGAAAGCCTGCCGCCGGCCATAGTCCGCGGCCTTCACCCCGTCCGCAATCGCCCTCACCCGGTCTTCGAGAAGAGGACCGTAGATGAAACGCGCCCAGATGTTCAGGATTTCGATGAGTTCCTTGCTCAAGCCCCTGAAGCCCCAGGTCTCATAGGCATGCACGATCAATGCGTCCTCGCCGCTCTTGAGCCCGCGGTAGAGATCGACGACGCCGCCGACGAAACGCGCGGGGAAAATGCGGATGCAGCCATAGTCGAGGAGATTGAGCCCTGCCGCTTTGTCATTCTCGGTGGCGATCGTGTAATTGCCGAGATGGGGATCGCCATGGATCACCCCGAAGCGGCAGAAAGGCTGCCACCACGCCTTGAAGAGAAGAGTGGCGATGAGGTTGCGCTCCTCGAGCGGGCGTTCCGTGAAATCGAGAAGCCGCCCACCCTCAAGCCAGCTCATCGTCAAGAGGCGGCGCGTGGAAAGCTCAGGCAGGACCTCGGGCACGCGAATGTGCGCCTCGCCTTTCAGCATCTCGGCATAGAGCCGGATGTGTCTTGCCTCGCGTGCATAATCGAGCTCTTCGCGCAGGCGGGCCCCGATCTCTTCGGCGATCTGCGTCGTATCGATCGTCCGGTCGAATCTTCGGTGGATTCCGAAGAGGATTTCAAGCTGCCTGAGGTCGGCTTCGACCGCCGAATCCATGTCGGGGTACTGCAGTTTGCAGGCGAGTGCCCGCCCCGCGAGATCCCTTGCCCTGTGCACTTGCCCCAGGGAAGCGGCCGCCGCCGCATCGAGATGGAATTCTAAGAATCTCTCCCGCCAAATGGCCCCGAGCTCCGCCGCCATGCGCCGGCGAACGAAGCCCTGGCCCATGGGCGGCGCATGCGCCTGCAGCTGCGACAGCTGCTGTGCGTACTCGGGCGGCAAGAGATCGGGAATTGTCGAAAGAAGCTGCGCCACTTTCATGAGCGGCCCCTTGAGCGAGCCGAGCGTCTCGCGAAAGAGCCTCCCCTCATTGGCGAGATCGGGCTCCGATGCGATTCGACGAGCCGCCATGCGGGTCAGCGCCGCGCCAAGCCCCGTGCCGACGTTTGCATAGCGGCTGAGCCTTGCCGTGAGTCGGTTAGCCTCTCTGTCGCGCTCCTCCTCGCTCACCGCCCCTCCAGCGCTTCGATCTCGCTGATGAAGCCTTCGATTACCGACAGCCCCTTCTGCCAGAAGGAAGGATCCGAAGCATCGAGGCCGAACGGTTCGAGAAGTTCCTTGTGATGCTTGCTTCCCCCTGCCCTCAGCATGGCGAAATATTTCTCGGCGAATCCCTGCTCCGCCTCGCGGTAGCGCGCATAGAGCGAGTTCACCAGGCAATCGCCGAAGGCATAGGCATACACATAGAAGGGCGAATGGATGAAATGCGGGATGTAGCACCAGAAGGTCTCATAGCCGCGGCCCAGCTTTATTGCCGGCCCGAGGCTTTCGCCTTGCACCTCAAGCCAGATCTCGCCGATGCGGTCAGGCGTAAGCTCTCCCGATCTGCGCTCGAGGTGAACGCGCCGCTCGAACTGATAGAATGCGATCTGTCGCACCACCGTGTTCAGCATGTCCTCGACCTTCTGCGCCAGAAGCGCTTTGCGCTTCATGGGCTCGCTCGTCCGGTTGAGCACCGACTGGAAGGTAAGCATTTCACCGAACACGCTCGCTGTTTCGGCAAGCGTCAGCGGTGTGCGCGACAAGAGCGGCCCCTGCTCCGCCGCCAGCACCTGATGCACGCCGTGTCCGAGCTCATGGGCAAGCGTCATCACATCGCGCGTCTTGCCCTGATAATTGAGCAGCACGTAAGGGTGTACGGAGGGAACCGTGGGATGGGCGAAGGCGCCGGGCGCCTTTCCTGGCCTCACCGGCGCGTCGATCCACTTCCGTTCGAAGAATTTCTCGGCAATCTGCGACATTTCCGGCGCGAAGCCGGCATAGGCTTTGAGCACCGTCTCTCTCGCTTCCTGCCAGGGCACGATGCGCGTGTCTTCCGCCGGCACCGGCGCGTTGCGGTCCCAATGGTCGAGCCTGTCCTTGCCGAACCACCTCGCCTTGATCGCGTAATAGCGGTGCGACAGCCCCGGATAGGAGTTCTTCACCGCCTCGACCAGCGCCGCCACCACATCCGTCTCGACGCGATTGGAGAGATGCCGTGCCCCCGCCACGTCCTTGAACCCGCGCCTGCGGTCGGAAATCTCCTTGTCCTTGGCGAGCGTGTTGGTGATGTGGCCGAAGAGCCGCAGATTTTGCTGGAAAATCTGCGCCAGGGCCTCCGCCGCGGCACGCCTGCGCGCTTCGCTTGCATCCATGAGCAGGTTGAGCGTCGGCTCGATCGCGAGGTCTTCTCCATCGACCTTGAACCTCAAGGCGGCGATGGTTTCATCGAACAGGCGATTCCAGGCGGAATAGCCGGTCATCGACTTTTCGTGGAACAGCCTCTCCGTGCGCTCGTCGAGCTGATAGGGCTTCTCGCGGCGCAGATCGTCGATCCAGGGCCTGTAGCGCGCGAGCGCCGCATGTGAGGTGAGCGTCTTCATCGCCTCATCGTCGATGCGATTGAGCTCGAGCTCGAAAAAGAGAAGCAGCGTGGCGACATCGTTCAGCTGCTGGCTGATGTCGCCATAGAATTTGCTGCGCTGAGGATCTGTTGTATTTTCGACATAATAGAGCTGCGCATAGGAGCCGATGCGGCCGAGAAGCTCATCCAGCGCCTCGAAGTCCTTGACCGCCTGTGCAAGGTGATGCGCTGCCTTCTCGTCCCTGGACAGGCTGTCGAGCTTGCCCTCATAGCGCGCCCTGAAATTCTCGGCCTCTTTCCGCGCCCTTTCGAGATCGTGGCGGAATCGCTCCGATTGTCCGCTCTCATACAGATCGTGCAGATTCCATTCGGGCAGTTCCCCGAGGCTTGGTCGCGGCGCTGACATGAAGGCTCCTCTGTTCGACGCAGAATGTCCTGCGCGCCATATGGCCGGTCGCCCGTTAACCCGCAAGCGTCGTCGCGGGGCCGTGGGCTCTGTATCAGAAGGGGCGGCTCTTAAGTTCCTCTTTACGCTTGCCTGTCACATTTTGGGATGGAGCGGTAAGGCTGTGGGAACCGGACTTGCCGCCACTCAGAAAACAAAGGCGCCAACGAGAACACTGGACGAGCCGGATGCCTGCACGTGTCCTGATCATCGACGACGATCCTGCGCAGCGGCGCATTCTCGAGGAAATGATCAAGCGCTTGGGCCTCGAGGCGCTGTCGGCTGAAAGCGGCGCCAAGGGTCTCGATCTCATGACGGGGCCCAAGCCCGCTGACGTCGAGCTTATCATCCTCGATCTCGTCATGCCCGGCATGAACGGCATCGAATTCTTGGAACATATTCAGCCCATGCGCTCGGGCATTCCCGTCATCGTGCAGACGGCGCAAGGGTCGATCGAGACGGTCGTGCGCGCCATGCGCGCGGGCGCCGATGATTTTGTCGTCAAGCCGATCTCCCAGGAGCGCCTGCGCGTTTCGATCCAGAATCTCCTCAAGGTCACGGCTCTGACCGAGGAGGTCAAGCGCCTGAAAGCAAAGGCCGGCGGCGCCCTGACCTTCGACGACCTGATTGCCTCAAGCCCCTCCATGGCCCATGTGATCAGGCTTGGCCGCCGCGCGGCCCAGTCGGTCATTCCTGTCCTGATCGAGGGGGAATCGGGTGTGGGAAAGGAGATGATCGCCCGCGCCATCCAGGGCGAAAGCGATCGCCGCGGCAAGCCGTTCATTTCCGTGAATTGCGGCGCCATCCCTGCCAATCTGGTCGAAAGCATCCTCTTCGGCCATGAGAAGGGTTCCTTCACCGGCGCCACGTCCAAGCATCTCGGCAAGTTCCAGGAGGCCGATGGTGGCACACTTTTCCTCGATGAAGTGGCCGAACTGCCGCTCGACATTCAGGTGAAGCTTCTGCGCGCCCTGCAGGAGGGCGAGATCGATCCGATCGGTTCGAAGCGGCCGGTGAAAGTGAACTTCCGGCTCATCTCGGCCACCAACCGCAACATGATCGACATGGTCAAGCAGGGCCAGTTCCGCGAGGATCTTTACTATCGGCTCAATGTCTATCCGATCCTTGTTCCGCCCTTGCGCAGCCGACCCGAAGACATCGCCCGCCTCGTCGAACACTTCATCACCCGCCTTGCCGCCGAGGAAGGCCGCAAGATCAGCCGCATCAGCGAGGCTGCCCTTGAGATGCTCAAGCGCTACGCTTGGCCGGGCAACGTCAGGCAGCTCGAGAACACCGTGTTTCGCGCTATGGTGCTCTGCGAGGGCGAC
>DATBMX010000467.1:0-3032 GCA_036554625.1 Aestuariivirgaceae bacterium | reverse complement strand
CACCTTTGCATAGCTCAGATGCGGGTCAAGCTCGGTTCCGACGAAATTGTTGTCGAACCAAAGGATCGAATTGCGCTTTTCAGCACCCCACTGATAATTGCGGAATATGACCATCGTTATGCCAGGCCACTCCTTGCGGCTGATCGAACTCATCTCGCTCATGGAAATTCCGAATGCGCCGTCGCCAGCGAAGCCGACGCAAGGTGTGTCCGGATTGCCTATTTTGGCGCCGATGATCGCGGGAAAGCCGTAACCGCAAGGCCCAAACAGACCAGGCGCCAAATACTTCCGTCCCTTTTCAAACATCGGATAGGCATTTCCGATTGCGCAGTTGTTTCCGATGTCGCTGGATATGATCGCGTCCTGCGGAAGTCCCGCCTGGATCGCACGCCAGGCCTGTCGAGGTGACATCCTGTCAGCGTCCCGCTTGCGGGCATCCTCATTCCATGTGGTCCCCGGATCATCCTCCTCGTGATCCATGCTGGAGAGGGTCTGGAGCCACCTGGATTTGGTTGAGTGAATCAACGCCTTCCGCTCCTCCCGACCAGCATCTCCGGCTGAGGGTGAGAGCTGCGCCAGAAGACTCTTCGCAACGAGCTTGGCGTCTCCGCAGATGCCAACAGTGACAGGCTTCGTAAGACCGATTCGGTCTGCATTGATATCGACCTGTATGATTTTGGCGCTCCGCGGCCAGTAGTCGATGCCATATCCCGGAAGTGTCGAAAACGGATTAAGCCTCGTCCCAAGCGCCAATACCACATCGGCCTTTGCAACGAGCTCCATCGCAGCCTTCGAGCCATTATAACCGAGCGGACCAACAGCAAATTGATGACTGCCGGGGAAGCTGTCGTTATGCTGGTAGTTGTTGCAAACAGGTGCACTGAGCTTCTCGGCGAGCGCGCCGCATTCAGGGATTGCGTTTCCGAGAACGACTCCCGCTCCCGACAGAATGACCGGGAATTTCGCTTCTGACAGCAACTTTGCCGCCTCGGCGACGGCATTGGCGCCTCCAGCGGGACGCTCGAACTCGACGATCGCCGGCAAGCTGATGTCGATGACTTGGGTCCAGTAATCGCGAGGGATATTGATCTGCGCAGGCGCCGACAGACGCTTCGCTTTCGAAATGACGCGATTGAGAACCTCCGCAACGCGTGATGGGTCACGGACCTCTTCCTGATAGCAGACCATTTCGCGGAATAACGCCATTTGCTCCACCTCTTGGAAGCCGCCCTGACCAATGGTCTTGTTCGCGGCTTGCGGGGTGACGAGCAGCATCGGCGTGTGATTCCAGTAGGCTGTCTTTATGGCCGTGACCAAATTTGTGATTCCCGGGCCGTTCTGACCGATCACCATAGCTATTTTGCCGGTTGATCGCGTATATCCGTCGCAGATCAAGCCGCCGTTGGCCTCGTGTGCAACGTCCCAGAAAGTGATGCCGGCCTTAGGAAATAGATCCGAGATCGGCATGAATGCCGAACCAATGATGCCGAAGGTATGCTCGATGCCGTGCATCTGTAAGACCTTCACGAAGGCTTCTTCCGTCGTCATCTTCATGGCTGTACCCTTTCTCGAACCTCGGCTTCCCTGGATGTCAAGTTTGTTTCCCGCACTAGGTAAACCTTTTGAGGCGTTCTAATCTTTGGTCTCGAAGATCTCGGCGAGTTCTCCAGCAGCGCGGCGCAGCGCGGGAAGATGTCCGCGCGCTGCTTGAACGTTCATGCGCGCTTTCGGCGCCTGGATTGCGAGCGCGGCGACCATGGCGCTATTCCTGCCGACCACGGGAACCGATATGCAGATCACACCAACGAGATATTCCTCCCGGTCGAACGACACCTGTTCCTTGCGGATTTGCTGCAGTTCGGCGTCGAGCTCGGATGGATCAGTAATGGTGTGATCGGTGAAGCGACGCAGTTCCAGGCTTTGCAATAACCGGTGCCGGCATGGCACAGGCGCCAGCGCGAGATAGAGCTTGCCCATCGCGCTGCAATGCAAGGGCACGCGCGAGCCGGCGGTGAACTGCAGGCGTAACGGCCAGTGCTCCGCCTCGATGCGGTCGAGATAGACGATCTCGCCGTTGACCAGCGCGCCGATGTTGCAGGTCTCGTTCACCGTGTGCACGAGCCGCTGCAGCACAATGTGCGGCATCGTATTGTGCATCGAGGCAGACAGCGCGCCGAGCGCGAGCTTAGTCAGCTTCGAGCCGATGACCAGGCGGCGACGGCCCGGCACGCGAGACAGGTAGCCCTGGGTGAGGACCCAGTCAACCAGCCGGTACGCCGTCGCCTTGGGTAGCTTGAGGTCGGCGATGATGTCGAGCACGTCGACCGGCGTGCGCGAAGCCGCCACGTGCTCGAGAATGGCGAAGGAACGTGCCGTGGCACTGAGCTTCTGATGAGGCGAGGCCCTACCGGCAGCCGCACGATGGGGCATTGGGCCGGCCTCGCGAGCACGAGCGGCTTCGACGAAATGGGTCTTACGCCGCGCGGGGTTAAGACTAGCATTCGCACTCATTTGACCGCCTCGCTGCCTGCATTGATAGCGGAGACCGTTGCGTCACGCCGCGGTTGCGCCACTGCTGGAACACCGGAAGCAGCAGAACGAGAAGCGTGAATGCCATCACCGTCCCGGCGATCGGCCGCGTGAAAAAGATGGTCCAGTCGTTCTGGAAGCTGATCATGGAATTCATAAATGCTTCCTCGGCCAGCGGCCCGAGAATGACGCCGAGTACCAGGGGTGCGACGGGAAAGGCGGTGCGCTCGAAAAAGTACCCGAGCACGCCGAAGCCGATCATCAGCCACAGATCGGTGATGTTGTTGCGAATCGACAGGGAGCCGATGAAGCACAAGATCATCACGTAGGCAGACACCACCGCCTCGGGACAATCAAGAATTTTCACCAGCGGCCGAATAGCGAGATAGCCGATAAGGCACATCAGCACCAAACCAAGGAACAGCGAGGCAAACACCGTATAGATCATGCCCGCCGAGGTGGCGAAAACCTGTGGCCCCGGCTGAATACCGTGCAGCATGAAG
>DATBMX010000465.1:0-3341 GCA_036554625.1 Aestuariivirgaceae bacterium | reverse complement strand
CAATAGTGAATGTAGGCTTCCCAGCGGCCGGCACGGTACAGCTTGTCAGTGCGATCCCCATAGAGCGCGTACGCGTGTTGGATCTGTCGCCCAGCGACTTCAGGGCCGCGAGATCGGCTCCGGCTTCCGCTGCTGCACCTGTTATTTTCTCGACGACGAGGGTTCCGGCCACCCCGCGCCTTCCAGTCGTATAAAGCGAGTTTTCTACCGCGACATCGTCGTTCGTAACGACAGTTTCGGTTTTGCCGGCGTACATCTCTCTTGCCATGTCGAAATTCATGACATCGCCTTCGTAATTCTTGACGATGAAAAGAACGCCAGCGCCGTCATCCACTGCATTGGCTGCGGCAAGTATTTGATCGGGCGTGGGAGAGGTGAACACCTGTCCAGGGCAGGCTGCATCGAGCATGCCCAGTCCGACAAAACCCGCATGCAAAGGTTCGTGCCCAGAACCGCCGCCCGAAATCAACGCGACCTTCCCTTTTTTTGAAGAGACCCTATGCACGAAGCGACGGTCGGGACCGAGCTTGACGATGCCCGAGTGAGCTTGCGCAAAGCCCTCCAAACTTTCGGCCAGCACATTCTGCGGATCGTTAATGAGTTTCTTCATCTACCCCTTTCCCCTGCCTTGCCCTGCCCAATTGTGCGCGCCATTTCGCGCACGAAATCCGTTACGAGCTTGTGCAACTTCTCATTGGCGTTATTGCTGCCAAGGTCCGGCAAATAGATGGTATGCGCCTTCAGCCGCTGCGGCCCCGCCGCGATATGCGGCCTTCTCGGGTGGGCGCGGGAGTAGGCTGCGACAAAACGGGTCCTTTCGACCTGGCTGAAGTGACAGATCTCGAAAATGGTCTCGAGATGTCCTTGTGGAATGGGCGTCGCGTAGGCCTCGCTGCAAATTTGAGAAATGAAACTGCGGTTCTTTCCCAATGCGGCAGCGAGTCTTTGACGTGTTCCTGAGGGACGGCGGTTGAGGACCTCGGCCAAAATGCGCTTGTACTCCGAGACGGCATCCCCTGACGCAGCTTCGGTTTGAACCGGTCTTGTCATGTCTCGCTCAAAACGGCTTCGGACAGCGCAGCCTTCACTCGTCCGATGGCATCGGGAGCTACGGAAATCGACCTCAGGCCCGCTCTCAGAAGAGGCCGGAGATAACGCGGATCGCTTGCCATGTCGCCGCAGAGGCTCACGGGAATGTTTCTGTCGCGGCCGAACGCTACCACCGAAGCAATCAGTTTAAGGATAGCCGGATGTGTGGGATCGTTGAGATGGGATACGCCCGGCTCGTCCCGCGCCGCCGCCATGACATATTGCGTGAGATCATTGGAACCGATCGAGAAGAAGGCAGCCTCATCATAAAGCTCAGGCGCAATGGCCACGGCAGGAACTTCCACCATAATTCCAAGGGGTGGCCTGGCACATGCAATGCCTTCTGCTTTGAGTTCCCTCATGACGTCGTCGAGCAGCAGGCCCGCCTGCCGTATTTCCTCAGCAATGGTGACCATGGGCAGCATCACCTTCAGGTTCCCGTGGACGGCCGCCCGTGCCAGTGCTCTGAGTTGGGTGCGAAAGACATTCGATCTGACAAGCGTCAAGCGTATGCCGCGAACGCCCAGAAAAGGGTTTTTCTCTCTTTCCGACGTGAGGCCGCGAACGGGCTTGTCTCCGCCGAGGTCGAGGGTACGGATAGTGACCGGCTTTTCGCCTGCCCATTCGAGGAGTCTGCGATAGGCGGCGTACTGTTGTTCTTCGTCGGGCAGTGGCTTTCCATCTTTAAAGAGAAACTCTGTTCGCATGAGCCCAATGCCGCCGCAGACTGCACTATCGATCCGGTCAAGTTCTTCTATGGCCGCGACATTGATTAGAAGCTCGATGTGCACTCCGTCCGCCGAACGAGCCGGTTTGCGCAGAAAAGCCGTCTCCCAGGTTTTTTGCTGTTTTATGTTCGCGAGTTTCAACAGGTAACGGTTGCGCTGCTCCTCGTTGGGACTCAGGATCGCCCTGCCGGTTTCACCGTCGATGACGGCTTCCGAGTGGTCTTGGAAGTTGACCTGCCCCAGGCCGACGACCATAGGAACCCCACTCGCTCGCGCCAACATTGCGACATGGCTCGATGCGCTTCCAGCGGTCAGTAGAAGGCCTCCTCCTTTGGACCAGTCCATCTCGAGAAACAGCGTTGGTCCCACCTCGTCACTTGCAATTACCGCTCCCGGAGCCAGCGATCTTTCCAATACTCCACCTTTCAGATGACGGAGCACCCTGTCCCGCAAATCCTTGAGATCGCCAGAGCGCGCGGCAAAGTACTCGTCATCCGCGGATCGATAGTCGTTTATTTCCGCATTCAGCAACTGCTGCCACGCCTCATCGGCTGGAACACCGTTGGAAAGGACCTCGATGACCCGACTCCTCAAGGTTTCATCTTCCAGATAGGCAAGCTGGAAGGCGAGCATGTCACTCCCATCACCTTCAACGCGGGCGATCAGCTGTGACAAGTCATGAGCTGCGGAGGCAAGAGCGGACTCAAAATCCCGCCTTTCGATTTCGATACTGCCGCTGGCTGCGCGTTGCGGCGACAAGTCGCCAAGCACGATGAGTGGGCCGACAGCGATGCCGGCGGCGGCTGGGCGACCTTGCAGCTCCAGACTCTCACTTATCACTACTGCCATCCCCAAAATCACGCGCGACAAGCGAAATGAGCGCACTCACGGCCGTCTCGGCATCGGCCCCCTTGGCGCGAAAGTACAAGGTCGTGTCCTTTCTCGCTTTCAGCGCCATGACTTTGACGATGCTCTTGGCATCGATCCAGGGGCCCTCTCTCGCCGTGGCAAGCTCGACCTCCGCGGCAAAGGTCTTCGCGAGCTTCGTCAATTTCACCGACGGGCGGGCATGGAGCCCGACGTCATGGGCGAGGAGCACGCTGGCCTGCATCATCGCGGCCCCATTTATGGCTGATCCTTCCTTCATGCCGGCGACAATTCCTCTGCCGTTCTCTTGACCTCCTGTAAGCTGGCCCCACCCCAGGCTTCGGTTGCGGCCATGACGGCTCCCTCGACAATCGGGGCGTTGCAGATGACGACTTTTGCCTGCTTGTCCGGCGCGAGCAACTCGATCGCCATTTCGCTATTGGTTTCCGCTCCGCCAAGATCGACCAGAATTGCAACACCTTTCTCGGACCAGGCGGCATTGATCGCGGTGATGATCTTTTCGACGCTCGTGCCCAATCCGCCCTCGGGATTGCCGCCGCAAAAGCTCAACGGCAAATCGTTACCGACCATTTGACGGACCATGTCGGCCGTACCGCGCGCGACGTCCGGCGAGTGAGAAACGATAACGATGCCGAC